>CAZJHF010000333.1:0-4512 GCA_964545505.1 uncultured Desulfobacterales bacterium
ATGGACAACTTCTGTTGAAATTATGACAACAAGGCGGCAATAACAACAGGGCCAAAGGCCCGGCAGCCAGCCCTCCGGTAAAAGCCCAGCCGATTCGTTCCATCAAACCCGCGTTGAACGATTCAGTCTGCAGTAAGGCGCCAAGATTGAGCAGATTGGATGCTGTCGGAAGGACCGCCTGCCAATCCAGGCTGAGCGCCATTACACTAAGCGCATTAACCAGGCCCACGATTAGTGATGGCAGTATGATCTGCCAACGCTTTTGAATCTTGGCAGACACCAGGGTGGCCGCCAATCCGCTGAAAATAAGATAAAGCACGATGGTATATTGAGGGCCGGCAAACAAACTGACCAAAATGGCGCCCACCAGGGCAGTGCCGGTGGCGGTCAGCTTACCATGATTTAATGAGATGACCATCAAGGGTAAAAACGCAAAGGGAATGAAGTAGATCGGCAACGGGGTAAACAGCAGGCATCCTTTAATAACGACAACGCATAGGATCAACAATGAAATCAGGGGTCGTTGTGGTGGTGCTTTGCGCGATCCGCTGGTCAGCATTTTAGAAAGAAATAAATTATAGAATACGATCATAAATAAAACCGAAAACACCACCCAGGGGGCATTGCGGTAAATTTTTTTCACTTGCTGCTGCTGATAGGCCTTGAGCAACAGTACATTTTCCTCGCTGTATACCTTGCGAAATGGAACCAGAATTTCTCCGGCATCAAATGTAAGGGTTTCAGTCGGATACTGACGATGAATCTTCTCCAGTCGCCGATCATTTTCTTTTTGGTCGTAGATCAGATTGGGCAGCAGAGTGGTCTGTGATATTTTTAAAACAGGATTCAGAATGGATTCATCTACCTGCCAGAAAAGCTCCTGGACTTTTTGCAGCAGCGTCAGTCGGGCTGTCTGAAGAGATGTCAGTTCTTCAACGGCGGTAACCGCCGGTGAGGCAAGTGCGGGGTCCTGTATTTCGATGGCGTTTTTAGCCTTTAAATTTTTGGGATCATCCAGAATTTTATTTTGAAGAATGGATTCTTCAACGGTTAAAATGCCTTTAAGTAATTTTCTCAAATCCCGGTATTTGAGCACTCTGGACAATGTTTTTGCAGATACGTCCACCCCGAATTCGGAGTTGATTATTAACGCCAATTCATCGACGCGATTCCTTTTGCGGGCCTGATAGGCCAATAACTCTTTGGTCAGGAACTGCATTTTTTTCTTGGATGCACTGACACGTTCCGGAACGTAAGTAAAAACGGGGACAAATTGGGATAGCGCCTGGATTCGTTTTGAGCTCAGCGCTTTTTTTTGATCAAAAGTAAAAACCTGGCGGGCGCGAATGGTCAGCGAAGCTGTTTTGCCGGATTCGGGTGGTCTAATCGCCAGATAAATGTTTTCCACAAAACAGGCAAAAATTGTCAAGACGATCAACGTCATATTTAGCAGAAATTTCATCACAAAATTGGATATCAGCGGACGATCCATTCCCTTTACCATTGCATTTGCAGATTTCGATAAACGCTAACAGCTTTGCGTTATTTGGACTCTTATCATATAAAGCCGGGCAACCGGAGTCAATCAAATCCGTCTTTGGTCCTTAATTTTTCACCACAATTGCCGATATAACTCATATGGAAGCTGAAATGGCATGAAATCACCTTCGGGGCATATCCATAAGACCCTGTAATTGTATGTACTTTTAACGATTCTTGACATTTGACGGTCTTTCTGCGATAATATACTGTAATAACTTGATGATTTTGTCATCCGGGAACGGCCATACCGACCGGCTTGTGGTACCTTTTCTCTGACAATCAGGCAGCATACCCCTGCAGCGATGATTGAACGCGTTATTGGCAAAGTCGGGAAAAATATGAAACGGCTGAGAGCGGATCAACAGGAGGGCTAAAATGCTGGGTAGAACATTTGCCCGTTTTAAAAAACAAAAAAAGAATGATACGCCTGCGGCGGCCTCAGCGAATAAAAAAGGTGGCAGCGGGTCCTCCGGCCAGCTTGCAAAGATTTTGAGCGCTTCGGGAAGGGTTAGCCTGGCTTCTTTGCGGAAGATGGCTCGCGAAGATGAGGCTAATGCGTTTGTGAATTTTGTGCGGCGTCCTGTGCTCGTGGGCTCCGCGGTCAAAGCCGGTATTATATCCAGTCAATCCGGAATGGCCAGTGATGAACTGAACAGTACCCAAATATTTGAACCTTCCAAAAGCATGGGCAGTTCCATATCCGCCTCTGAAAGCTTAAAACACGCCGTTTACCCGCTGGTCAAAGGCGAGTATCCGGCAACACCCCGCGGAAGTTTTTATATCGGGCGCATCAACGGTAATGACATGATAATGCCTGATTATGCGATATCCAAGCGCCACGCCATTATTGATATTGAAGATGGCCTCTATTACGTGCGCGATGCCGGGTCCACCAACGGCACCAAAATAAACGGCACCAGACTGGGTAAAAAGCGCGTCAAGCTCAAAGATAAAGATGTTATTGGCTTCGCCCGGTATGAATTTACATTTCTCTATCCGAAATCCCTCTACAAGATGTTGCACGAGGTCAAAGCCTAAACGCCAAATTGAATACGCCGCATTGGACCGATGATGCAGTTTGCCGATCGACTCTCATGCGGGTCATTTTGCGTGCGGTTGGACCTTCAGTTCTGCTTTAACGGCCCGTCCGAATTTTTCAATCAAATACGGCTTTTTTATATATGTTCCGGCACCGATCCGCTGGGCTTCTCTGACCCGATCGGATTCCGAGTATCCACTGGCAATGATGGTTCTTTGTCCGGGACGAATCTGTAATATTTTTTGATACGTTTCAAGGCCGTCAATGCCCGGGTCCATGATCATATCCAAAACGATTAAATCCACCGTGTGATTAACCAGGTATTCGACCGCCGACTCACCGCAGTCCACGGCTGTCACCCGGTATCCCAATTTTTCCAGCATCTCAGAGGCAATTTGTCGCTGCTCGGCGATATCGTCAATGATCAGGATTGATTCCCCATTGCCTTTAATCGTTTCAAGATCGAAAAAAACGGCCGTACGATCCAATTCCTGGCGTGTCACCGGAAAATAGAGGGTAATGGCCGTCCCCATGCCCTCTCGACTTTTAATATCGATATAGCCTCTGTGGTCTTTGACCGTTCCCCAGACAACGGCCATGCCCAGTCCGGTACCGCTGCGGCCCATACTTTTTTTCGTATAAAACGGTTCAAATATGCGCTCTATATCTTCAGGAGAAATACCAATTCCGGTATCTTTTACATTCAACGTAACGTAATCTCCTTTGCCAATTTCATCAAAAGCGTTCAGCTGTTTGTCCTCATGGCGGTTTTCACTGCGAATGGATATTTTTCCGCCATCAGGCATCGCCTCGGCTGCATTGGAAACCAGATTCATTATTGTTTTAGACAGATGAACCGGCGAGCCCAGTATATTCAACAGATTGGCGTCCAGTTGATGCGACACCTTTACCTCAGGATTGTCGAGCAGCAGTCTCTCATATTCTGGGCTAAGCAAGTATTCTGAAACAATACTGTTTAAATTAACCACTTCGGTGGCAGCCACACCTCTACGGGCTAATGTCAAAAGATCCTGCACGATGGCTGCTGCTTTTTCACCGGATTTTTGAATGGTCAATATCGGTTTGACCAGTGGGCTGTCCTCTTCCAAGTCCATTAATATCAGTTCCGGATAGCTGACGATGCCAGATAATATGTTGTTTAGATCATGGGCAACACCACCGGCCAGTGTGCCGATGGCTTCCATTTTTTGGGCGCGCTGTAGCTGGGCCTGCAAATCCTTTTTTTCAATATCAGCCAGCTTCAATTCAGTAATATCGTTGCCGATACACAAAATTTCCCGAAACTGCCCCTGGTCATTAAATATCGGTTTATAGGTCCAGGCAATCCATACCCTTTCTTTGTTTCTGAGTTCGGTCTTATTTTCACTGACCAGCGGTCGATCCGGGTCCTTTTGCAGAAGATGGATCCAATTAGCAAAATCCTGACGTATTGTCTTGCTATTCGGCCACATAATTTCGGCGGTATCCCTTTCAATGAACTCGGTTTCGGTATAACCGAAAAAGCGTTGAGCAAATTTATTGGAAAAGGTAATGCGACCCTGTGTGTTTATCCGCAGGATAATACTATTGGCGGTTTCAACCAACTCACGATACTTATTTTCACTTTGCTCCAGTCTTTTAAATGACATGGCATTCATGATGCTGGTGGCCAGCTGGGATGTTACACCCATTAAAAGATTTACATCACTTTGGTGCAACGGTGCTTTGGATTTGATGTTGTCGACCGCCAAAATTCCCAGCGGTTCTTGTTCGTAGATGATGGGAACGCATATAACCGATTGACCGCCCATGCGTTTAGCAAATTCCAGGCTTCGCGGAGACAGCGTGTCTTCGATTTCGCTGATATCATTTATTAACAGCGGCTTGCCCTCCCGCATCGTCTGCACAAACAAACCTCTGGATTCCGGATT
>CAZJHF010000334.1:0-4402 GCA_964545505.1 uncultured Desulfobacterales bacterium
AAACGTGATCAAGCGGGTTAAAACCGAAACCGGTCGAAAAATCGTACGAGCCGTGATGGATACCAAGCGGGACGACTGGTGGACCCAGATGACAACCTGAAATTCTTCGGCCATAATTCTTCAAAAACAAGTCATGAAACGGTCGTATCAGAACATTTAAAAATGGGCAGAATACCTTAAATCCAAAATCCGAATTCTAAAATCCAAAATCGAAAGATGCCCGTATTTAGAAATTCAGACGTCTTTGAGGTTCAATCGGTTTAAACCTTTCGGACCGGCACCATTGGTTCCCAACAAATCTATTGACAGATTCTTCGAAAATCAATAAATAAAAGCCTTTTCCCACCTTACTGGGTTACTCAACGCGAAAGCTGGAGGAAACAATGAATTGGTTGAAGCAAACCCTGTGGTCCTCAATCGGCAAAAAGCTGATGATGGCCATCACCGGTCTTTCATTTTGTGCATTTCTGGCCGGGCATCTTGCCGGTAATCTGACGATATATGCGGGTAAAGGTGCCTTCAATTCTTATGCCGAACATCTGCATTCACTAGGCCCCTTGCTCACCGTAGCGGAACTCGGACTTCTCATATTTGCCGTGATTCACGTATTTACCGGCCTGACCCTGTTTTATCAGAATACTACCGCCCGCGGCGGACGCTACGCTGTGAACAAAAAAGGCGGCGGACGGACGATCGGTTCGGCCACCATGCCGTACACAGGTATTTTGTTGCTGGTATTTGTCATCGTGCATCTGGTAAATTTTCACTTTGTGGATAAAAGCAATACAACCATCTTTCAAATTGTATCAGAAAAATTCACCAGTCCGCTATGGACAGCCATTTATGTGGTTGCGATGATTATCGCTGCCGTGCATATTAGTCACGGTTTTTGGAGTGCATTTCAGTCTATTGGTGCTAATCATTCGAAATATATGCCGATTATCATGATTTTCAGCGTAATATTCAGCCTGATCGTCGCAGTTGGTTTCGGATTGATTCCGATATATATCTCCGTTTCGGGTTAGAAAGGAAAAATTATGTCGCTTGATGCCAAAATTCCCGGTGGCCCTCTGGAAAAAAAATGGGACAGACATCGTTTTGAATTAAAACTGGTTAATCCGGCCAACAAGCGCAAGTTTGATATTATTGTTGTCGGTACCGGCCTGGCCGGCGGCTCCGCCGCCGCAACCCTGGCGGAACTTGGCTATGACGTCAAAGCATTCTGCATTCAGGACAGTCCGCGTCGGGCCCATAGCATCGCTGCTCAGGGCGGCATAAATGCAGCTAAAAATTACCCGAATGACGGCGACAGTATCTGGCGCCTGTTTTATGACACCGTCAAAGGCGGCGATTTTAGAGCCCGCGAGGCCAATGTGCATCGACTGGCTCAGCTCAGCAACGATATCATCGATCACTGCGTAGCCCAGGGTATCCCGTTTGCGCGGGATTACGGTGGCCTGCTGGCCAACCGCTCCTTTGGCGGCGCCCAGGTTTCACGGACTTTCTACGCCCGGGGACAGACGGGCCAGCAGCTGTTGTTGGGGGCCTACAGTGCCCTGTCACGCCAGATCGGCGCCGGCAAAGTCAAAATGTTTGCACGCCGTGAAATGCTGGATCTTGTCGTTATCAACGGTCAGGCCAGGGGAATCATTGTCCGGAACCTGGTTACCGGCCGGATCGAACGCCACGACGCCCACGCCGTCGTCCTGTGTACGGGCGGCTACGGAAATGTATTTTTCCTTTCCACCAACGCCATGGCATCCAATGTTACGGCGGCCTACCGGGCCTATAAAAGGGGCGCCTTTTTTGCCAATCCGTGCTTTACCCAGATTCACCCGACCTGCGTTCCGGTGCATGGTACCTACCAGTCCAAATTGACCCTGATGAGCGAAAGCCTGCGCAATGACGGGCGCGTCTGGGTACCCAAAAACCCGGGTGATAAAAGAGCTCCCCTTGAAATCCCGCAGACGGAAAGAGATTATTTTCTGGAAGCAAAATATCCGAGCTTCGGCAATCTGGTCCCGCGCGATGTGGCTTCCCGCAACGCTAAAGAACAATGCGATATGGGCAAAGGAGTCGGTTCCACCGGTCTGGCAGTTTATCTGGATTTTGAGGACGCCATCAATCGCGACACCCGCGCGGTGATCGAAAAAAAATACGGCAATCTTTTTCAGATGTACGAAAAAATCACCGGTGAGGACCCCTACCGGAGCCCGATGCGAATTTATCCGGCCGTTCATTACACGATGGGGGGACTCTGGGTCGATTATAACCTGATGAGCAACATCGATGGTCTTTTTGTCATGGGTGAAGCCAATTTCTCGGACCATGGCGCCAATCGCCTGGGAGCCAGCGCTCTGATGCAGGGCCTGGCAGACGGATATTTCATTGTGCCCTACACCGTCGGCGGATATCTGGCCGGAACGCAATTGCCGGAAGTGACTACCGACCATCCCGCGTTTAAAGATACGGCAGATGAGGCGCAGTCCCGTCTCGACACACTGCTATCCATAAACGGCAAGCGCACCGTCGATGACTTCCATAAAGAGCTGGGTCTGATCATGTGGGAATACTGCGGCATGGCCCGCAACAATCAGGGGCTTGAAAAGGCAAAAACTCTCATCCAGCAGCTGCGGGCCGAATTCTGGGAAAACGTCACGGTTCCCGGATCCGCCATGGACTTCAACCAAAGTGTTGAAAGAGCCGGCCGGGTGGCGGATTTCCTTGAATTCGGCGAATTAATGATCATCGATGCCCTGGCACGCCAGGAATCCTGCGGCGGCCATTTTAACGAAGAATTTCAAACAGAAGGTCACGAAGCCAAACGCGATGACGAAAATTTCTGCCACGCCGCGGCCTGGGAATTCAGCGGTGATGACAGCCAGCCGCAATTGCATAAAGAACACCTGGTTTTTGAAAATGTCGAATTAACCCAAAGGAGTTACAAGTGACAAAGACGATCAATTTAACATTGAAAATATGGCGTCAAAGCTCGCCCGAAAATAAAGGCAAACTTGAAACCCATCAGGCCAACGATATTTCAACCGACATGTCGTTTCTTGAGATGCTTGACGTTATCAATGAAGAGTTGACACTGGCGGGCCGGGATCCCATTGCATTTGACCATGACTGCCGCGAAGGCATTTGCGGCATGTGCGGTGCAGTGGTTAACGGGCGTCCCCACGGGCCGGAGAAGGGCACGACCTTGTGTCAGCTGCATATGCGGCACTTCTCGAACGGAGACACGATCGTTATCGAACCCTGGCGCGCAAAGGCTTTTCCAATCATCAAAGACCTGGTAGTGGATCGCAGCAGTTTTGATACAATTATTCAGGCCGGCGGGTTTGTTTCGGCAAATACCGGCGGGGCGCAGGACGCGAACGCCCTCCCGGTTCCCCAGGCCGATGCCGAAAAGGCCATGGATGCTGCCGCCTGTATCGGCTGCGGTGCCTGCGTGGCGGCCTGCCCGAATGCTGCGGCCATGCTGTTTACGGGTGCCAAGATATCACATCTGGCCCTGTTGCCCCAGGGACGACCGGAAGCCGCCAAACGGGCCATCGCAATGCTGCGTACCATGGATGAGCTGGGATTCGGCAATTGCACCAATGAGAGAGAGTGTGAAGCCGAATGCCCCAAGGAATTATCCATAGTCAATATTGCCAGAATGAACCGTGAATTTCTCAAGGCAAGTTGGCTTTCCGAAGAAAAATGATGCTTTATGATGCTTTCTAAAAAACAGAAAGCATCATTTAAAAAAACATTGATTCCAATATCAAGTAGAAATTCCGACACATTATTTTATCTATGCAACAGCTATCTGCTTTAATTGACAAAATTCATATTCTACTGCCCACCGATTCTCCCTTTTTGATACTGATTTACAAGATTCTCATCGATGTCATTGGATTTTTTATTGTCTGGTTTGTTCTCAGGTGGCTTTTGCATTTTGTTGAAAATCGATTGAAAGCTTACGAGTTTGTCCAGGCCAATTCCCGGATTTTCCAACTTATTCGCAAGGTGTTGTTTCTGGTACTGCTATTGGCGGCCGGAACCTACTTAATGCGCCTGACAAATATGCCCGTTTTGGAAAAACTTTTTCATGCCCTAATCATTGTCATTATGGCCCTTCCGGCAAAGGATTTTCTTAAAATTTCAATCACTTATCTGCAAAGCCGAATCGCGCATAAAACTGAAAATAAAATTGATGATATCATTTTTGAACTGCTGGCGCGTTTCGCCGGCTTTATCATATTTGCCACGGCCATCGTGATCGCCCTCGATCTCCTGGGGGTCAACGTCATGCCGTTTATCGCTGGAGCCGGCGTGGCAGGTGTTGCAATTGGTTTTGCGGCCAAGGACACTTTATCCAATCTGATCGCCGGGGTTTTACTGATTATCGACC
>CAZJHF010000335.1:0-4387 GCA_964545505.1 uncultured Desulfobacterales bacterium
GTTAGATGCCGTCCCGCATAGTACACTATAGCGGGACGACATCTGCCGTGTAGCTGCGGCAACCTCGACAATCGCTAAATTTAGTTTAATTGTAAATGGTCCTTTTTGCCGCTGGGCTGAGTTCTCCGCGGCCGAGCCCAGCAACAAAAATGACACATTTAAAAATCAAAAACACAATTTTTATCATGAAGAGCTGCGGCAACCTGCCCGATGCAGGTAAACCTCGACAATCGCTCAATTTAGGTTTAAGTGGCCCCTTTTGCCGCTGGGCTGAGTTCTCCGCGGATTGTGCGGCCGAGCCCAGCAACAAAAATGACGCATTTATAAATCAAAAACACAAAATCTTAATTAATGAAAGCAGAGGGCAAAGGGCAATGCGCCTGGTGTGGAAATATGAAATTTACGCTTTCCGGTAATCGAACGCTATGCCCCATACGCCATGCCCTATGCTTGAATTATTAAAACGAATAAATTAAATTATTCTATATAGATATTGGTAAAAAATACATGTCTTACTTTAGAGTTAATGATAACTGTAATGGATGTCTGGCCTGCGTGGAGAATTGTCCGGCCTCGGCACTGGATTTTGGCGATCGGGACGGCCGGCGGACGCTCAAACACAATATGACCAAATGCGCGCGCTGCGGGCAATGCTGGCGTGTTTGCCCCCAGGATGCCATTGAGTTTCAGCATCTGCTGGTGGGCGAATGGGATGAGGTCATTTCGCTTGATTTGATTCAATGCCGGGTATGCGGCGAAGTGCTGTATTCGCCGGCCTATCAGCAGAAAATGGACAGTAAACTGAATTCAACCAGTGAAGCTCTTTGTCCGAAGCACCGACAAAATGCAGCCGCCGCCAAATTGCTTCCTTCTAAAAGGAGGCAGAAATGATCGTCGGAGATTTAAAACCGCTGGAAGAAATTGTGGCTGCAATAAAGGATTACAAGCAGGTACTTGTTTTGGGTTGCGGCAGTTGTGTGACCGTTTGTTTGTCGGGCGGTGAAAAAGAAGCCGAGCAGCTCAGTCGCGAGCTTTCTCGGATAAGGCATTATCAGGGCCCACCGCCGAAGTTTGTGGTCGGTTCAATCCTCAGACAGTGCGAACGGGACCTGGTACACACTTATCAGGAGATACCGCCCGAAACCGATGCCGTGCTGTCGCTGGCCTGCGGAGCCGGTGTACAAACCCTGGCGGATGAACTTGAGCCGTTGCCGGTGATCCCGGCTTTGAATACAACTTTTCTGGGCGCATCGGATAAGCCGGGTTCCTGGACCGAAAAATGTAAAGGCTGCGGAAATTGTATACTGATACATACCGGTGGCATCTGTCCGGTTGCGCGATGCGCCAAAAGTCTTTTTAATGGCCCCTGCGGCGGTTCCAAAGGGGGCTACTGTGAAGTCGGCCAGGGCACGCCCTGCGCCTGGACCCAGATTGTAGCGCGCTTAAAAAAGATGGACAGACTGCACTGCTATGAAGATCTCCATTCATTCAAAGACTGGCGTCCCGGCGGGGCATCCGGTGTGCGCACGCGGGTGCGCGCCGGGCTGGGTGAGGGCTCAGGTACCAATCAGTCTAAAGACAGCTAATGCGTTTAAAATAGGTTTCAGTGTTCAGGTGTCAGCATCAGGCCCGAAGGGCCTTATCATTGCCTTAAAGCCTGCGGCCAGGACATCGTATTAGGATGAATCCGTGTATCGGAATAATATGAAGAGCCCCGACACCTGAAACCCGAAACCTGACACCTAATAATGATATGAAACCAAACAAACTTGACATACTTTCGGTTGGCGTGGATGTCGGAAGTTCAACCAGCCATCTGGTTTTTTCCAAACTGTTGTTGAAAAAAGATGAGCGCTCGGCTACCCGGCGCTTTAAGATTCGGCAACGGCAGATCATCTATGAAGGCCGCATCATCCATACGCCTTTATGTGATAATAAAACAATTGATATTAAAGAGTTAACTAATTTTTTTAAAGCTGAATATAAACGTGCCGAAATTCATCCCAAAGATATTCAAACCGGTGCTGTCATCGTTACCGGTGAATCCGCGCGCAAAAAAAATGCCCGGCAAATAGCCGAAGCCTTATCCAATGATACCGGCAAATTTGTGGCGGCAACTGCCGGTCCCAATTTTGAAAGCCTCATTGCCGCCCTGGGTTCCGGTGCGGCTGCGCGCTCTAAAGATAACCGTAAGACCATTTTATCCTGTGATATCGGAGGCGGAACGTCGAACATCGCAGTCATTAAAGATGGACAAACCCTATCGACCAGTTGTGTATCCGTCGGCGGGCGTTTGCTGGGCGTCGATTCCAAAGGAAAAATCTGGCGCATCGACCCGCCGTCCCGCATCGTGATGCAACATTTAGGGCTGAACCATAAAATCGGGGATCGGATTTCTGCAGCAGATATCAAACGCATTGCCGCAACATTTGGCAAGGTTCTCTTTGAGGTTATCACGGGTCCTGCGAAATCGCGGTTAGCCCGGCAGCTGATGCTGACCGATAATCTGCAATTTCCCGCTCGCATTGATGAATATTCGTTTTCCGGTGGAGTGGCTGAACTGATGTACGGTGGCTTAAATCACTATGATGATATCGGAAAGGTTCTGGCCGATCACCTCAATACCCTGACACCTCGACTGGCTGGTGATGTTGTCGAACCTGCCAATAAAATCAGAGCCACCGTCATTGGAGCCGGTGCCTATTCCTTATCCATATCCGGCAGCTCGTGTTTTATGGACGACCAGTTGGTCTTTCCGATTAGAAATGTGCCGGTCATTCGGGTGGATTTCGAATCATCCGATTTAAATTTTGACCATATGGTAGCGCAGATAAATGCGGCCTTCCGGCGATTTGACCGGATCGAAGGTGAGGATGTCGTCGCTTTATATTTTAAAGACCCGGTCCAAGCATCCTATCCTCAGCTGGAATTATTTGCCAGGTCCATTGAAGCGGCCCATCAAGATTCAATTAAGAACGGCATACCGATTATTTTAATCTTTGGAACGGATATTGCCTGCGGGGTTGGAAATGTGATTCGCCGTGAAACGGAGTTGAAAACCAATTTGCTGACGCTTGACGAGTTATCGCTCAAAGAAGGTGATTGGGTTGATATTGGTGAGCCCCTGGTAGGGGGTCAGGTTTTTCCGGTCACCGTAAAATCCTTAGTGTTTCATTAATTTGCATTTTGCTGGGCAACAAGCTGCTGCTGAATCCGGCGACTGATTTCCAGGGCAGCCTGGTGGGTTTCGCCGGTGAGCGTTTTCATCTTTTTTGCGTCCAGACTGGCTTTAAACCCGACAATCCAGATGGCCGACCGCAATTGCCCCAATCCCATCAGCGGCGCTGCCACTGCCCGGACACCGAGAATATATTCTTCGTCATCAACAGCATACCCTTGTTGGCTGACGTGCTGTAACTCCTTGTAATAAGATGCCGGATCAATGATCGAATTGTCCGTAAAACGCGGCAATCCTTTGGTTTCAACAAGTTTGCGGGCCTGTTCCTGATCCATCGATGCTAAAAAAACCTTACCCACAGCTCCGGCCAGCATGGGTATGGTGGTGCCAACCGGAGCGGTTATCTTAAGATCCTGATTGGACTCGACAATATCCAGGATGGTCACATGGTCCCAGTTCAGGATGCCCAGAAAAACCGACGTCTGGGTCTTTTCCATCAGGTTTTCCATTACCGGTCGCGCCGATGTTTGCAGATCGATTTGGCTATAGGCAGAGCGGCCAATTTCAAGCAGGGTAAAGCCCAGTTTATATTTTTTAGACAAAGGATCACGCATGACAGCGCCCAGCTCTTCCAGGGCTGATGTCATCCCATGAACGGTGCTTTTGGCCATTTTAAGGTTTTTCGCCAGCTCGCTCACTCCCAGGCCCTCTCTGGAAGAGGAAACTGCACTGAGAATGGCAAATGCCTTTTTTACGGACGGTGCGCCATATTTCTTCATAGTGTCAGAATACAATTGGGAATTAGGGATGTCAAGAAATTTCGTTCATCTTGATGAACGATTTGCCGGTGGATTTAAACCTTACGGATGCACCACCAGATTGCCGATTGTTCGTTGTCGATACCCTAATAACAGTTAAATTTCAAAAAAATTACCGTAAAGCCATATTTTGACTTGATCGAAAGGATGCGTTGTGGTATCAAATTAGAAAGACTAATCTGTTCACAATAATGAACCCCTTTGGCTGCAAACAACTCAGCGCAAAAGTAAAACTTGCGATAAGTGGATAAAATCTCACAGAAACCATCTTAAAATGAAGCGTTGCGCACCCGGATGCCTTTTGGGAGGGTTCGCATAAACACAAAGGAGAGAAGCATGGCGACCGATAAGCAAGGCCTTTCAACGGCCGAAAGTCTTCGCAAAACCCGGA
>CAZJHF010000336.1:0-4367 GCA_964545505.1 uncultured Desulfobacterales bacterium
GGCAATGTCCGCTAATTTTTCGTCCGTTTTCGTGACCGTATGGGCAAAATACCCGGGCAGCGTTCGAGCGACAACCTTGCGGGGTAATCGTTTTTTGGTTTTCATCATCTGCGGTGGAATATGGATCCGATTTCCCAGGACAATGTGATTGGGATTTAAGCTGGGATTTGCACGCGCCAGTGCTTTCCAGTTGCCATAGTGTCCGGTGTACCATTTGGCAATCAAACTCAAGGTTTCTCCGCGCCATCTGACCTGATGAACAAAAAAATGGACGCGGTGTTTGGCGGCAAAGGCTTCGGTGGGCGCTGTTTTCTTTTTGACCAGTTTAGCCGGAATTAAAATGGGCGCATTCGCATGGATGCGTTCGGGATTCAGCTTCGGATTTGCCTGCGCCAGTTGGTTCCAATATTTAGCATCGCCCGTGAACCATTCGGCAATTCCCGGCAGCGTCTCATATGACCACTGGGTTCGGTAAACCACATATTTTGAATTTTTGGAATACGGCTCAAGCGCAGAGGTTTTATCATCATCGGATTGAAATTTGGCTCCCATCGTTTGCCACTTGTCTTTAAACCAGCCTTTCGAATTTTCATATTTGTGGTTTAAATTCATTTCTTTGACCGTGGCACAGCCAGACAGCAGCAGCACCATCATCCCGCTGATCATACACTTGGCAACGATATGTTTAATTCGTGCGGCCATGGAAATTACTCCTTCTCTTGCTGTATTTGCTCCAATAAGGCGGCAGCTGATGTATTTGCCGGATTGATATCAATCGCCCGCCTGAGATTTTTGACACTCTGGCTGCGTTCATCCAGTTGCTCCTGCACCATGGCAAGATTAAACAAGGCCTCATCAAGGAAATTCGGTTCCAGTTTCACGACCCGTAAGTACATTTCTTTGGCCTGCGGGAAATCCTCTGTGGTCGCATAAATGTAGCCGAGGTTAAAAAATGACTCGGGTCGAAGGGGTTCGAGTTCGGCAGCCTTACGGTAGCTGGCGATGGCCCGTAGAAAATCGTTTTCAGAAACGTAAACGTATCCGAGATTTAACAGGACCGGAACGCTGGTGGGTTCAAGTTCCAGCGCTTTGAGCAGGGCACTTTTGGCCGCTGGTAGATCTGTTGCGAGCAATTCTTCAGCCATGCCTTGTAAAGCAGCCGAAAGGTCTGCTGAGATTTCACCAAGTGCAGCAGGCTCGGCGGCCAGCACCGCTTCAAACATTGTCACAGCCGAGGCATATTGCTTGGCCTCAAGTGTTTGCCGGGCTTCCTTAATTTGTGCAACGGCGGTGTTTGTTTCCGGCGCTGGAGTCGTTAGCGCAAGCGAATATGCCGCAACCGACCGGTCTGAGGGCGTAAACGGCAATTCTGCCAGACTGAGATTAAACACAAAACCCAAAATAACCATCACCGCAGCCGGTGCAAAACGCCAGATGGTTTGTTGAAATGCGGGCGCAGCGCGGGTTTCCGCAAGAAAAACGGTACTGCCGGTGGAATCACCATCGCGCGAGGAGACGTGGTTGGCCAGAGGCGGCAGGTCGCTTTGGACCTGTTCATTGGTCCACAGAGCCGATTCCTCTATGGCAAATTCTTCTTTGAAAAAATCTTTGATAAAAGTGGCAAAGCTTCGGCTGTTGGGTCGCACTGACAGCTCAAAAATGCATTCCTCCAGGTCGGCCAGCATCTGGCTGCAGGTCTGATAGCGATCATCGGGTTCTTTGGCAAGCGCTCGATCAACAACAGCATAAAGTTTATCGGGAAGGTCCGGTCGCAGCTTATTCAACGCTGTGTAATGTGCCTCACGCACCTGGCTGTAAATGTGCATGGTTTCGCCTTCAAACATCCGTTGGCCGGCCAGCAGTTCATATAAGATGATGCCGCTGGAAAAGATGTCCGAGCGATGGTCGATAATCTGGCCCATGGCCTGCTCCGGCGACATGTAGGCAATTTTGCCCTTAATCAGGCCTTCATGAGTGGTGCTATTATGACTGGCAGCTTTGGCAATGCCGAAATCAATGATCTTCACCTGCCCTTCATACGTCAGAAAGATATTTTGGGGGTTGATATCCCGGTGGATGATATTCAGAGGTTTGCCTTGCAGATCCCTTAGTTTATGAGAGTAATCCAGCCCGACACAAATCCGCGAAATAATGTAAAGCGTGCTTTCAAGATCCAACGCGCTGCCATTTTTTCTGAGCTTATGGGTCAATTTGCGCAAATCTTTGCCAAAAAGATATTCCATGGCGATGAAGTATTCGCCATGAATACTGCCAAAATCATAAATCTGGATGATATTTTCATGCTGAAGCAGGGCGGCAAGTTTGGCTTCATCAATAAAGGCCTTGACCAGATTGCCTTCATCTGAGAGGTGCGGCAGAATTTTTTTGATCGCAACGCGTTTCTCAAAACCGTGATCGCGGGTGACCTTGGCGCGATACAGTTCAGCCATACCCCCCACAGCGATTTTTTGCAGCAGCTGGTATTTGCCGAATTGTTGGGCCTTAAGATCTTTCATCTTGACACTGTTTCCTCAATTATGGATCACATATTCCGCCGGTAAGCTTTAGGCGTTCTGCAAGGGGTGTCGGTGAATCTCTGCTGTATGTGTCGCCTTTATTCCATCAACCCGAAATCTGGCATATATATCGGCCATTTGGCAGGAATACTTGAATGGTGGGACGAGTTGTGTCTTGAATTTGGCCAAACCGGCTAAAACTAGCCGCGACTTTCAGGCATAACCGGTTCCGGGCATGTCATTTCTGACCGGGGATATGATCTTTTTGGTGCTCAACAAAGTAAGGTGAAAACCCTTTTGATTTGTGTCTGTAAAGTCGCTACCCATCATTGAAAATGTAAACGGGTGTAAAAAGAGTTGAATCCTGTTCGAGGGGTAGGCGTAATTCGGCGCAAAAAGGGAGCGTACACGATAGTACGCGAGTATTTTGCGCCGGATTAGAACACCGCCCTCGGACAGTAGGCAATCCTTTTTAGACCCGTTTTAGAGTTTATAGAGCAGGTCGATGTACCGCTTCAATAAATCCCCCACCAGGCTGCGCACGGGCAGATTGGCGGCCAAACCGTAAATGGGTGCCATCGTCCCGGAATGATCGGGATTCTGGCGCACAAAATCAACTGCTGCCCTTAAATCATGAATGAATCGTTCGGTCACCCCCGGCTGGGTATGCCGCAGGGTCACGCACAGGTGGAGGCAGGCGGGGTGGTGCAGGCCGTTTAAACTCCAGCGCCTGGTGGTCAGATAATCCATGACCTGATAAATATCCAACGTCCTGGAGCCGAATGCGATGACCCACAACGGATCTCCCAGAATATACAATTCGGGAATATCTTCAATCCCCTTTTTTATTGTGGCGGCGGCTTCCAGTATCTTGCGGGTGGCCGCTAAATAACCGTCTTTGCCAATTTTAATCATGGCGGCCCAGCAGGCAGCGCTTAGAGCGCCCGGCCGGCTGCCGGCGAAGGTTGGTGAAAAATATAGCCCGCCGGGCCATTCGGTGGTCGTAAAATATTGGTAGCGGCGCAAAGCCGGATTGCGATATAAGATGACCGAGGTTCCTTTGGCCGCATAGCCATATTTATGTGTGTCGGCCGAGATCGATGTCACCCCGGGTAATCGAAAATCAAACAACGGGACCGCATAGCCCAAGTGTTCGGCCCAGGGCAACACAAAGCCCCCCAGGCAGGCATCGGTGTGAAACCCGATGCCCTTTTCTCTGGCCATCTCAGACAGCTCCTCAATTGGATCCAGCACGCCATGGGGAAAGCAAGGTGCCGATCCGATCAACGCAATGGTGCGGCGCGTGATGGCCTCGCGGGCTGCCGTCACATCAGCCCGATAATCGGCAGCCACCGGGATGCGCTTGATATCTATTTTAAAATACTCGGCAGCTTTATCAAAGGCTGCATGTGCGCTGACGGGGACAATGATCTCTGGCCGGGTGATATTTTTTTGATCGCGGGCCCAATCCCGATATGTTTTCATTGCCAGCAAGATGCTTTCGGTGCCACCGGATGTTACAACGCCGCAACTTTCCCTATCCGAACCCGCAGCGCCCGCCTGCGGACCGGCACCCAGCATTCCGGCGGTCATGGACACAATCTCTGATTCGTACTTGGCACTGCTGGGCCATAAATCGGTGTGCAGGGGATTACTCTGGGAGTTTAACATGTAAACCTGATTTAAAAAATCAATGTGGGCCGCATCACCATGGTAAACGGCACCGGAGGCATAGCCGTCTTTCCATTTGGGCTGCTCCAGGTCAGACAGGGCCTGCATTTCCTCTATGATGGCTGACGCTTCGCGGCCCGTTTCCGGTAGGGCGGCATAGGTGTCAAACTGCTGCCGATA
>CAZJHF010000337.1:0-4348 GCA_964545505.1 uncultured Desulfobacterales bacterium
CGGGGATGCGGGCCCTATTCTGATCCCGATTACGGAAGATGAGATATCCGTTTTGTCGGCCGAAAAGATAAAGATCACGCGTGAGCTGAACATCTATTGTACAATAATCGACAATATCGCGAATACGTCCCTCTTGCCACCATTTGAGCGCCTGGAGGCCGTCTGCCTGCTTGGTTGCACCCAACGTTTCCTGTGCCAGATGGGCCAGAGACAACCGGAATCCTAAACATTTGTAGATGTCTTCGAGGATGTCCAGGGTATTTAGTGTTGAAAAATCAAATTTTGAATATCCTTTTAACACCAGATAATCAAAGCGTTTAATGTTAAACCCCACAATGAGATCGATCTTTTGAAGATCCTCAATCAGCCGCATGATATGATCTTCTAAATACTCAATGAATGTATCTTTTTTTGAGTCATAAAGCACACCGCAGCTGATCCCCATTCGGTCGGCGCGGTGCCACCCACCCACTTCGGCCGCCGATCGCTGCGTCTCCAGATCAAGTACACCAAAATGCAGAACATCAGATGCTTGAATGTCAGTGCCAACCGGAGTTTTCTTTTGGTTCTTTTGAAGCCCGGCTTGTGCAGCGGGTATTTCGCTGTTTTCAGCGGCCGCCTCGTTGCGAATTATATCGATAGACTTGCATTCGGTATGCTCTTCTAAGCGTTCTAAAATAAAAATAGCACCTTTTTTGTCCAGCGGCCGGTTGCCGGAACCGCATTGAGGCGATTGAACGCAGGACGGGCATCCGGACTCACAGGGACAATCGCGTATGGCCTTCAGGGTGTATTCAAAGAGCCGCCGGGCGCATTCAAATGCCTGTTGCGTCAAACCGGCCCCTCCGGGAATGCCGTCATATATAAAAACCACTGCCGTCCCCATCTGGGGATGAAAGTTGGTGGACATGCCCCCCACATCATTGTGATCGGCCATTACCAGAAGCGGAAAGATACCGATGGCAGCGTGTTCAATCGCATGCAGGGCCCCCATCAAATCAAAATGCTTGAATTCACATTTGCGTTGAAGCGACTCTGGAATTTGATACCATAGACCTTCGGTTTCAAAAACTTGAGGTGGCAGGTTCAGGGGAATTCGGTTGATCAATGTTTTAGATTGAACACGCCTGACCTCATATTCCGTAACTTGATCAGTTACTTTAATTTTCCCCCTATAAACATTAGTTTTTCCAATTAATTTATGGCCTTCTGATTTGATAATTTCAGTCAGTTTATGTCCCCGGACGCGCGTATAATAGTTTACCCGCGTTTTGGACACAGTGACGGTCCGAGTTGTCAAATCAAGATGATCAACCACAAAGCTGTCGCCCTTATGAAGATAGACGGCGCCCGGATGGGTTTCTCGAAATGCTCTATAATCATCGACTTCGCCGATCAGCATATCGGTTTGCGTATTGATAATCTGAAATCGATTGCCGGCACCGCGCAGATCCACATCACGATGTGGTGCTTTGCGGCGTGCATAGATTTCCTTACCGTCGGCACTTTTTAGTAAAAGGCCTTCATCCTCCAGTTCGGCTAGGGCTTTGGATGCATTTTGGACGGAGAGCATGGCATCATCGGTTTTTAAAGTGAGTTCGGCGGCGGCACACACCAAGTGCTGCGCCATGATCTGCAGATTAAACGGGTTGACAACGGCCGATTCTGGTTCCCGATCAATAAAATCATGAGGATTGCGCATAAAATATTGATCCAGAGCGTCCCGGCCGGCAATCAGGACCATGGCCGAGTCCTGTCCACTGCGGCCGACGCGTCCACCGCGCTGCCAGGTTGAAATTACGGATCCTGGGTATCCGACCAGCAGACACAGGTCCAGATCCCCGATATCAATGCCTAGCTCCAGCGCACTGGTGGTAATCACCGCCAATAAATCGCCACTCGCCAGCCGCGCCTCAATTTTACGGCGTTCTGCCGGAAGAAGCCCGGCTCGATAGGCACTGATACGCTCTGCCAAAGCCCCGGATTCGTTACTGGCCCAAATGGCGATAAGTTCAGTCAATTTGCGAGATTGAGTATAAACGATCGTTCTCAAACCTTTTTCCAATGCAGCCTTTAGTAGAACAATCGCGGCTCGGGCCGGTCCCAGATCCGGATTTAAAAAGACCAGCTGTCGGCGGCCCCTGGGAGCACTGCTTTTATCAATCGTTTTTACCTCCAGACCGGTGAGTTGTTTGGTCAACTGGGCGGGATTTGCCACCGTTGCCGAACTGAACACAAATATTGGCGATGATCCGTAATGGCGACAAATGCGATGAAATCGTCTGAAGATTTGAGCCACATGGGATCCCATCACACCGCGGTAGGTGTGTACTTCGTCTACGACCACCAAATGCAGCCTGGATAAAAAAGGCGCCCACTTGCGATGGTGCGCCAGAAAAGACAAATGCACCATTTCGGGGTTGGTGATGACCACGTTGGGAGGTGCTTCGCGAATGCATTTGCGGCCATACGCCGATGTGTCGCCGTCATAAATAGCAGCCGTGGGTCTGCCCGGTTCCAGGTGTGCAGCCAGGGCCTCAAACGTTTGCAACTGATCTTGAGCGAGTGCTTTTAACGGAAAGATGTATAAGGCTGTAAAATCGGGGTTGGTTAAAAAATGCTCCAACAGCGGTAGATCATAAACCAGGGTTTTACCGCTAGCAGTTGGGGTGGCAACGATCACATGGCGGCCGTTGCGGATGAAATCAATCGCTTTGACCTGATGCCGGTATAAATTTTCAATTCCAATAGATTTCAGAACAGCTTGAATCGCATACGGCCAGGGCTTTTGTGGCTCGGCCCACCCGGGCGGGGATTCCGGCAATGTAGTTTGAAACACAACCTGAGATCCCAATCGCTCTGAGGCCATAATCGATTTTAAAAAATTCTGCAGCTGCGATTCTGTGGACATCCGTTCAAAGCCATCCTTTCCAATTACATGAAGTATTTAACCAAAAAACATGATATGAAACCATTTTAAAATCGAGAGCGGTTAGCTTGTTGAATTAAACCCGTAATAATGGACCCGTTGTACAAAATGTTTGCCAAAAAACCAATCAAGTTTTCAATTGCGCTTGTCCTGTTGGTCGGAATGTTAACTGCTTTGGTATCGTTGACGGCCGCCATCGGGACGATCCCTGAGGTCGGGAAATTTTCGGATGCCACGCCGGGCGATGATCTTCCACCGGGTTGGGAGCCGTATGTGTTTAAAAAAATAAAGCGACATACCGATTATAGACTGGTCAGCGATAACGAAACGGTGGTGCTAAGAGCCGCCAGTAACGCTGCTGCATCGGGGCTGATTCGGAGAATTCGGATTGATCCTAAAAAATATCCCATCGTTTGCTGGCGCTGGAAAATAACCAAAATATACCGCAACGCTGATGTTGCGAAAAAAGAAGGTGACGACGCCCCTGCCCGGCTTCATATCGTATTTAAATCCGATCCTTCAACACTTAATTTTGTAGAAAAAGTCAAGCGTAAGGCAGCTCGCTTACTATTCGGTGAGTATCCGCCCGACGCCTCGATCAGCTACACCCGGGCCAGTACAAAACCGGCTGCGACGATCGTATCCAATCCATACGCGGCGCGGTCAAAAATGATCGTTATTGAAAGCGGGAAAAGGCGGCTAAATCGCTGGGTTCAGGAAACGCGTAATGTCTATGAGGATTACAGAAATATTTTCGGTAACGAACCGCCAATGATTTCAGGTGTTGGGATTATGACCGACTCGGACAATACCGGTGAATCCGCTGTATCCTTTTACGGGGATATTTATTTTAAAACAAAATAAAGTCTTGCTATTTTACTCTTTAACGCGCTCGACATATTCACCGGTGCGGGTATCGATTCGTATCAGTTCACCTTCCTGGATAAAGGGTGGGACGTTTAAATTATAACCTGTTTCCAGAGTTGCCGGTTTGGAGTCTCCGGATGCGGTATCTCCTTTCACCCAAGGATCTGTTTTTTTAACCAGCAGATCAATAAAAAACGGCAGGGTAATCCCGATGGGTCTGTCTTTATACAATAGCACACTACAAACTGTATTTTCTTTCAGGAAATTTTTGGCTTCCCCAACCTGGTCGGCGGTGACAAATTCCTGGTCATAGGTGCTGGTGTTCATAAAACAAAGCTGGTCACCCTCTGAATATAAATATTCCATTTCTACTTCTTCCAGATTCGCTTCGTTGAATTTCTCACCGGATCGAAAGGTCTTGTCAAATTGAGCGCCGGTAACCATGTTTTTCAATTTGCACTTGTAAAGTGCCTGACCTTTGCCGGGTTTGACAAACGCAAATTGCACAATCACATAAGGCTCTCCATCCATTTCAAGCTTCAGCCCTTTTTT
>CAZJHF010000338.1:0-4268 GCA_964545505.1 uncultured Desulfobacterales bacterium
CACAATGTCGAGCGCCATATAAAAGCTGGCAAACCGTACCCGGGGATCTTCCGGCAGTTCGTGGTCCAGGCTCTGGGTTTGGATGCGTTTGGCGCGCTAAAGATCCACCAGCATGGGCGAGACATCGCGAAAGGTTTCAATGCCACCGATTATCTGGCCAGACTTGTCATAAAGCGGGGCGGTGGTTACCTGCATGGGAATTCGGCGGCCATCTTTGCCGCGTGCAAAAACGATGATGGGGGTCGTGCTGGTAACACCTGTGATCATGGAGCGATGCAGGGGACAGTGCTCTTTGCCGCACAGGCGGTGCCCGTCCTTGTCCTCATGGCAAAGGATGTCCTCGTGACAGGCGCGCCCCATGACATCCTCGGCGCTCCAGCCGGTGATGCGCTCGGACGATTTGCTCCAAAAGACGATGCGCCGATCGCGATCACATACATAAACCCCTTCGCTCAGACTCTCTAAAATGTTTTCAGCAGATATGAGCAAATCATTCATTTTGTCCTCGCATAATTGAGCATGTACTTTATTTTTTAGAAAATCCAGCTATTGGCATAGCATTTTATGGATTCAGCGGCAAGATATTTGGGACATCCGGAAGAGCTTAGCGGTATAACAAGAAATGGAGCTGGTCATACCGACTGAATTTGAACTTGAAGTACTCTGTTTTGATCCAATTGCGGTCTTGACAATAGAAATGGCATTCACTACTTTGTATTGCGTGAGCCGAATATGGTTTATTCTTGCTGTTGTAGCAATAGTGATAAACCATAATGCCATGCACCAGCGGTCCTAAAAAGATCCGTTTTGTATTTGACCACCCTTATTAACCTAAATCCTGATTCCCAAAAACCCAGAGAGATTGATTATGCCGGAAAACCCAAAATCACAACAACGACCCTCGAATCCCAAAAGTATAGCCAAGCAGTTTTCGCGTCTGGGCTGGACCGGTTTCTGGATGCAACTTGTGTTGCTGATCATTCCTATCCTTTTGCTAGTCTATGTCCTGTTTATCGGTGGCCCCGAGTCCGCTCAGCGCAAAGGCATCAATTTGAGCAATTATCTGTCCTACAGCAGCTTGCTCGTGATGCTTTTTACCACCTTTTGGTTTTTCCGCTATACCCGTTTGGCCCAAAAAATCGCTGATCCCAAGTTGTGTCCCCCACAGTCCTCGGTGATGAAAACCGTTTGGATTGGGCTGGGGGCCAGTTGTCTGGGTATTTTCTTCTCCGTTATTTTGATGATCAATGCGGTATTCCGGATGTTGATCACCCTGCTGGCCACACCGCAAACCGGCATACCATTTGCCGCGCCGGGAGGTGATCCAGCAAAGGTTTTATCTGCCATCGATGCGGTCAGCCTAACGTCTCTTATTCTGACCCTAACAGCTGAATTAATTGTGATGTTCTTCTCTCTGTGGCTGCTTTTCCGGCTGACCCGTCCGCTATCCGCGGACGCAGATGACGCCATTAATGACTGACATCTGTGATCATTATTCCTGAATTAATCCCAAAAAAATTTGCTTTTTCAAAATTTATGCAATATTTTTGCATTAGCCCATTTTTAAGTTTAGCGCCGATTTTAAAAAATTAAATTATTTCAGATATCTTCGTCTATTTTTAACTATAATGGTCTTCATAACGCAAATGGTTGTGTGCAACAAACATAGCACAGAATATAAAGGCAAGCATCCAAACAGATTAAGCGCTGTGCTGCGATTCGTTCAAATATTTATAATTATTATTTTTACAATATTTAACAGCCAACCTGGAATTGCTGCGGACCGGTTACCGGTTTTCGTCAGTATTAATCCCCAGAAGTACTTCGTGCAACAAATTGGCAGGAATCGGGTCAACATTCAGGTGATGGTGCCATCCGGCGCCAGCCCGGCGACTTACGAGCCCAGTCCGCGGCAGATGGCCGGCCTTTCGAAGGCCAAAATTTATTTTGCTATCGGTGTCCCGTTTGAAAATGCCTGGCTGGCTAAAATAGCTGCCGCCAATCCGGCCATGACAGTTGTTCATACCGATGACGGCATTGAAAAGATACCCATGGCAACCCATCATCCTGATCAGGAGGAGGTTCATCTCAAAGGAGGTGCCCACGGGCACCAGGGTCTGGATCCTCACATCTGGCTGTCACCGCCCCTGGTTAAAATCCAGGCCCGCACGATCATGAACGCGCTGCAAAAATTGAACCCCTCCGATCAGGCCGCTTATCAGAATAACTATCAGCAATTTGTCGCTCAAATCGATCGGCTGGACAGTGAACTCAAAGCGATTTTTACCGGCAAGCAGGGACTGCGGTTTATGGTCTTTCATCCGTCCTGGGGGTATTTTGCGCAGGCCTACGGGCTCAAACAGGTGGCCGTTGAGATCGAAGGCAAAGAACCCAAACCGGCCCAGTTGATGGAATTGATCGAACATGCCCGAGAAAAAGACATCAACATTATTTTCGCTCAACCTCAGTTTTCAGCCCGCAGTGCTAAACTCCTGGCCAGAGAAATCGGTGGCCAGGTAGCCTTGGCCGATCCACTGGCAAGCGACTGGCTGGACAATCTGCGCGATGTCGCCCGAAAGTTCAGGGCCGCTTTAAAATAGGAGCGCCACCATGAGCACACCGATTGTCGATATCAATAATGTGTCATTTGCCTATAACGGCCAAACCGTTTTACAGGATGTCAGTCTCGAGATCCGACCGGGGGATTTCATGGCCATGATCGGCCCCAACGGCGGCGGCAAAACCACCCTGGTGAAACTGATACTGGGCTTGTTGAAACCGGATACAGGCGTTATCCGCGTCACCGGCCAATCCGCCAAAAAGGCATCGGCGAGCATTGGATATGTGCCGCAGGACGTGCACATCAATCGCAGCTTTCCGATTACGGCAATGGATATCGTGCTAATGGGCAAGCTGGAGTCCAAAAAGCGATGGGCGCGCAATACCGAATCCAACCGCCGGGAAGCCCTGGCAGCGCTGGAGCGGCTGGA
Organism: uncultured Desulfobacterales bacterium; assembly: GCA_964545505.1. GTDB lineage: Bacteria > Desulfobacterota > Desulfobacteria > Desulfobacterales > JAHEIW01 > JAHEIW01. Next base: position 2,991 of record CAZJHF010000338.1, read on the forward strand.
GATGGCGCCCCTGGCGGAAAAGAAAATCGGCGAATTGTCCGGCGGCCAGTGTCAGCGGGTCTTCATCGCCAGGGCGCTGGTCACCCGGCCCCAATTACTGCTGTTGGACGAGCCCACCGCCAGCATCGACACCAAGGGTCAGGCGGAATTTTTCGAAATGCTCAAAGATCTCAACCGTGATGTCACCATTGTGGTTGTCAGCCACGACCTGCTGGCCGTATCCCGCTATGTCAAATCGGTGGCCTGCGTCAACCAGGTCCTGCACTATCACAACCAGGCCGAAATTACGGGTGAGATGCTGGAAACCATGTACCCCTGCGCCGCAGACGAAACATGTCCCGTGGAGTTACTGGCCCACGGGTTGCCGCATAGAGTGCTCAAAGATCACTAAAGCTATTTCATAAATATTTTCTTGTAAGATTATGTTCGAAGCCTTTCAATTTGAATTTATGCGACATGCGCTGATTGCCGGCCTGCTGGCCAGCGTGATCTGCGGCATCATGGGCACGCTGGTGGTCGTCAACCGCATTGTTTTTCTGTCGGGCGGCATTGCGCATGCCGCTTATGGCGGTATCGGCCTGGCATTTTTCTTTGGCTGGCCCTATTTACCGGGTACCATCGGTTTTGCACTGGCTGCTGCCATGCTCATGGCCGCCGTCAGCCTAAGGGCCAAACACCGCGCCGATACGATCATCGGTGTGATCTGGGCCCTGGGGATGGCATTTGGCATCATATTGATCGACCTGACCCCGGGCTATAATGTGGATTTGATGAGCTATCTGTTCGGCAGTATTCTAACCGTGCCGGCATCGGATTTGTTGCTCATGCTGGTCATCGGGATTTTGATTACTATACTGGTAGCCGTTTATTACAAAGACCTGCTGGCCATGTCCTATGATGAGGAATTCGCGCGGATTCGCGGGGTACCGGTAAGCGGCCTGTATTTTACGCTCATCGGCATCCTGGCCGTAACCATCGTTCTGGTGATTCAGGTGGTGGGCTTGATTCTGGTCATTGCCCTGTTGACCATCCCGCCATTTATCGTAGAAAAGCACGCCAAATCTCTGCTGCAGATGATGGTGGGGTCGAGCCTGCTGGGAGCTAGTTTTACGGTTATCGGTCTGTGGCTGTCATACCGTTATGATCTGACATCTGGGGCGGCGATTATCATGGTCGCAGGAGTCGCGTTCATGTTCTCTTTGCTGCTTGAGCGCGCGGGCATTCTTGCGAGAGCGAAGCATCAGCCGACAACTCCTGAAACCGAGGAGATCGGTGCCG
>CAZJHF010000339.1:0-4264 GCA_964545505.1 uncultured Desulfobacterales bacterium
ACAAAGTTTCGATCATTTATCCACCGAATGGTTGCTTTCGCCATGATTGATTCTCCTTATTTGCGCCTTGCAGGATGGTGTTTTGTGCTGCGGTTTAGGAATCTTTCTGCAACTCGCAACTCATTAAATATTGTCAATAATTTTAATGATGACCAGAGTGATGTCATCAGCCGCTTCGACACCTTGCTGAAACCGATTTAGTTCGGCAAATATGGTTTCCTGTATTTCTGCGGCCGAGTCGTCTGAATGCTCACGCATGATGTCGTATATGGCCTGTTTGCCGAACATTTCATCGAGCGGATTACGGGCTTCCCAGATGCCGTCGGTGCTCAATAATATTATCTGACCGCAAGCCAGATCGGTGCGATTTTCTCCCGCGTATTGCCAGCTTTCCTCAATTCCTATCGCAATGCCTTTGCCCGTTAGTTCCTCAAAATGATCCGTTGCGGGATCATAAAGCACCGCCGGTTCATGTCCGGCTCGCACCCAGTTCAGACGATGATTACCCCGGTCAATTTGGAGGTAAAACAGGGTGATGAAACGCCCTGTATCTTCCACGTCCCGGGTCAGCTGGCGATTTACGTCGCTGACCACTTCGGCAATGCTACCGGATAGGGCCGCGCGTTGCCGTAAGTACGCTCTTGCTGAAGCCATCAGCAGCGCCGATGGAATACCGTGTTCGGATACATCACCGATGACAACACCATATTTATTTCCATCGGCTCCGACACTGTCAAAAAAGTCAAAATAGTCGCCGCCGGTTTCATCACAGTAGATGCTTTTACCGGCGATGTCCAGGCCAGGGAATCGGGGATCTTTTGCGGGCAACAGGTTTTGCTGTACTTCTTTTGCCAGATCGAGTGATTGCTGCATCCGATAACGGTCTTTGAGGCCTTCGGTCATCTGGTTGAAGTTTTCGGCCAGCGCGCCCAGTTCGTCATTGTTGTTAACCGTTACGGTTGCTGTCAGATCTCCTTTTTCGATCCGCGCCATGGCAGTCTCCATCCGGCGGACGGGATCAATGATGCCGGTGGAAAACATGCGTGACAAGATGATTGCCACAGCCAGTGTGACGATCAATAAAAAGGCCGTTAAGTACAGCAGGCTCTGGATGACCTCTGTCGGGTCCATGACGAGCATCAAACGTGCTTTGTTGTAAGATAAGACGGCCATTAAGATCAGCGGTAAAATGCTGGCCAGTAAAAAAATGATAAACATACGAATCCGTAGCTTCAGCTGGAAGGCCCCCGGTGTTCTGACGAGCCCGCCTTGCGGGAAAAAATAGGGCCATAATTGGCGGCATTTAGCTTCGGTGATAAAAAAAACGATGGCCGCCACAATAATACCGCCGATAATGCAGCCGGCGAATACCCTTAATCCTTCAACGATCTCACCTGCCAATGTTTCAGCCTGGTTTAACTCGGAAGCGAAGCTGTATATTGTCATCGTAATGGAAGCTAAAAACCAGCAAAAAAGACTGACCAGTGCTGACCTGTGCGGCACATCAAGAATTTTGCGTTGTGCGCTTTTTTGCAGAGCGGTCCCAATTTTTCTGTTCTGACTGCGTAATCGAATATATAAATTCAAATCTTTTTGCCAGTAACGCATGGAACTGACCGCTATCAAGACCAGGACCGGAAACATAAGGCCTACGAAATAGAATGTATTTTGGATGCGCATGGCCGGAAATACCTGGTCAAAAAAAACAAAATAGGAAGTGACGATACAGGCACCAATTAGGTTGGCTCCCGTTTGCCACCAGGTGAGCTGGCGCCCGCTGTTTTCAAACAATGTCTGCAGAGACGTATCGGGTCCGGGCCCTGTTGTTTCGGTGTTCATCGTTACCCCTTTGCCTGCTGGTTTGCTTAAGATATCGATTTGTCCAAATGCTTTATTGAGATCGATCCTTCCGATATCCAATTGACACTCCGATTTCTTTTATCTATTATTTTCTTTCGTAACAGCGCAATAGAATTTTAAACTTCTTGCTAAAAAGGATGATGAGCAATGGGAAATTTACACAAAACCGCATTAAACGATCGCCATGTCGAACTGGGCGCCAACATGGTTGAATTTGGCGGCTGGGAAATGCCGTTGCACTATCAAACCGGCATTGTGCAGGAACATCTTAGCACGCGTAAAGAAGTGGGGCTTTTTGATATTTCGCACATGGGCCGCTTTATCGTCAGCGGCAAGAATGCCCTTGACTTTTTACAGCATGTGCTGACCAACAACGCCGCTGCCCTACTGGAAGAAGAATGCCAGTACACAATGATTCCCAACAAAAATGGCGGGGTCATCGATGATGCCTATCTTTACCGCTTTGTTTCCGATGAATACCTGCTGGTCGTTAATGCGGCCAATCGCGAGAAGGATTTCGCCCACCTGGAGAAATTGCGCAAAAAATTCGGCCAGGTCAAGTTAAGCGACCGCTCAAAGGAACTGGCCATGATCAGCTTGCAGGGGCCGAAGGCCAAAGCGTTGATGCTTGATCTGGTTTCTGAAGGCCATCTGCCCGAACCCATGCGCAACTATCTGAGCACCGCCCATATCAACGGCAGTCAGGTGTTAATTTCCCGAACCGGTTATACCGGCGAACCGATTTGCTTTGAGCTATTCATCGAGCGTAAAGATGTGGCCATGATCTGGGGGTTGTTGCTGGATAAGGGCGCGCAGCCGATTGGCCTGGGCGCCCGGGACACCCTGCGGATGGAGGCCGCGCTGCCGCTTTACGGGCATGAACTGGGGCTCGACCCGGAGGGCAAAGAAATTCCAGCCTATGCCAGCATGCTGGCACGCTTTAGTGTCAGCCTTTCTCCGTTGAAAGGTGCGTTTATTGGCCGCAAAGCGCTGACCAAGCAATATGAAGCCTTTAAGCGAATCGTGGACAGAGACTATTCGTTGATTGCGGATCTTCCGCGAATCGTTCAGCCTATCGCCCTGATCGATAAGGGGGTTGCCCGGGCCGAAGCCAGGGTTTTTTGCGGCGACAAACACGTGGGGTATGTTACCAGCGGCACAATGGTTCCTTTCTGGCAAACCGACGGTATCGGGTTGTCTTCCAAACAGAGCGCGGAGAAACGCCGACGGGCCATCGGATTGGCCTTAATGGATAGCAATCTGGTGGTAGGCGATGAGGTTGAAGTCGAGATTCGCGGAAAACGGGCCAAAGGCGTAGTCGTTCCGTATCATATGCGGGCGGAAGCCCCGCCCGTTTCCTGGCCGGTTTCCCATGACCAGCTGCGTGAAGACAGAGAGTCCGTCTGTGCGGCCGAACAAATGGCCCTGAACGTTAAAACCCTGGTCAGCAAAGCTATTGATAATAACGCCTGGCGGCAGCAGCTATGTATTAACTTGATCCCTTCAGAGCAGACCGCCTCGCCCATGGTACGCTTGCTGTCGATCACAGACCCGGCTGCTCGCTATGCCGAACACAAGCAGGTCAAGGCCTTTAAGGAAGCCAATGTCTTTTACTATCAGGGAACGGATTTTATTGCCGAGGTTGAATATCTTTTAACCTGTGAGTTTCAAAAATTCCTGGGATGCAGCGAAGTCGAAACTCGGGTTATTTCAGGGCAAATGGCAAATATGGCTGTGTTTAGCGCCCTGGTGGATTATTTGAATCGTGCCGACCGTAAAAGCGAGCAGCGGCGCATCCGCAAGGTAATGAATAATCACATTATCAAGGGGGGGCATCTGAGCGCTCAGCCCATGGGGGCGCTGCGGGATTTTGTGATGCGCGATCCTGAATGGGAAAAGGCGGCGGTGGTGAACTTTCCGGTTTTAGAAAATAACCCGTATAAAATTGATGTCGATGCCGCCCGGGAACTGATTGTCGAACATCGTCCGGAGCTGATTATTTTGGGTAAAAGCATGATTATTCATAAAGAGCCGGTAAAAGAATTGCGGGCCGTTATTGACGAACTTTCTCTGGATTGCCTGTTGATGTATGACATGGCCCATGTGCTGGGGCTGGTGGGCCCTTATTTCCAGCAGCCTTTTGATGAAGGCGCGGATATTGTCACCGGCTCGACCCACAAAACATTTTACGGCACCCAGCGCGGCATTGCGGCCGTTAATTACAGCGAAGACGAGCTGCAATATGAGTTCTGGGAAGCCATTCAGCGCCGGGCCTTCCCCGGCAGCACCAGCAACCATCACCTGGGCACTTTGCTGGGTCTGCTGCTGGCCGCCTTTGAGATGAACGCTTTTAAAGAAGAATATCAGAAAAATGTTATCGCCAACGCCAAGGCATTTGCCATGG
>CAZJHF010000340.1:0-2175 GCA_964545505.1 uncultured Desulfobacterales bacterium
AATAAAAACCCGGGCTGATATTATCGTGTATTTGCCAAAGAGTCGATGCAAAAATGGTCAATAAAATTAAATGTCATTTTAAATATTGAAATGATCAACTGAAGTCCTCTATAGTTACTTATCTGGGTGTAAACATTTTTTTTGAGGTAATTTGCCATGAACAAAGAAGCAATTAATAAATGGGTATTGCTGTTGCTGGTGTTTTTTATCTCAGCGCTTTTTCTGTCGATGATCAGCCAGTTTCTGATGGCTATTTTTTTAGCCGGCATTTTTTCGGCATTGTCCTACCCGTTGTACCGTCGCTTTGAACGCTGGTTCAAAGGTCGGCGCAGCCTGGCTTCTATTGCGACCCTGCTCCTGATTGTCTGCCTTGTGCTTTTACCGCTGGGCGGGTTGCTGGGGATCATCACCGCTCAGGCGATTAAGGTGGGCGAGGCCGTCAAGCCCTGGGTCGAGCAGCAGCTTGCCGAACCCGACGCCATCTCCACGGCCCTCAAATCCCTGCCGTTTTATGATCGGATCGAACCCTACCGCAACCTGATATTAAAGAAAGCCGGAGAGATGGTGGGCGGTATCAGCGGGTTTCTGATAAATCGCCTTTCCACCGTCACCCTCGGTACGGTTAATTTTATGTTTATGCTGTTTATTATGCTGTATACCATGTTCTTTTTTCTGATGGACGGCAATAAGCTGATCGATAAAATTCTGTATTACCTGCCCCTTGAAGATCATGATGAACGCCGCATGCTGAATAAGTTCACTTCCGTCACCCGCGCAACCCTTAAAGGCACCGCGGTGATCGGCCTCTTGCAGGGCGTCTTGGCCGGAGGGGCCTTTGCCGTTGTGGGCATTGAAGGTGCGGTGTTCTGGGGCGCTATTATGGCGGTGCTGTCTTTTATTCCCGGCATCGGATCGGCCCTGGTGTGGGTGCCGGCGGTGATTATTTTGGTTGCTACCGGACAGCTTGCCAAGGCCATCGGGCTGGGGGTGTTTTGCGCGGCGGTGGTCGGCAGCATCGACAATCTGCTGCGTCCCATACTGGTGGGAAGAGACACCCAGATGCACGAACTGATGATTCTTTTCGGGACCCTGGGCGGCATCCTTATGTTTGGTGTGGTGGGCGTGATCATCGGGCCGATTATCGCAGCCCTGTTTGTTACGGTATGGGAAATTTACGGCGTGGCCTTTAAGGATGTTTTGCCGGCAGTGGCGGGCTCCGGGTCAGATGGCGAATCAAAGAAGTCAAGTGCTGAATTACTTCCCGACGATTTTGATTCTGAAGCGGACGCGCCACCGAAGAAGGATTGAGATAGGTTTAAATGTATGCGGTCGCCGTAATTTCAACGCTTGTATTGAATGGCAGACTGCCTGCCTGGATACAGGTTCGGGCCGGGCGGTTTTCCTCAAAATATTTTTTATAGACTTCGTTAAAGCGGGCGTACTCTTCGATGTCGAGAAGATAAACTGTTATCGTCAACACCCTATCCAGTGATGATCCGGCTTCTTCAAGAATGATGCGCAAATTTTCCAGCGCCAGTGCGGCTTCCTCTTCCACCGTTCCGAGTTTAATTTCATTTGTCAGCGGATCTACCGCTCCCATCCCGGATACATAAATAATGCCGTTGTGGATGATCGCCTGGGAATACGGCCCGCCCGTCACCGCCGCCTTTTCGGTATGAAAAGCTTTTTTCTCTTCCACAATTTACCTCCCAATTGGTTTTCATCTGAAAAAATGTAAAAATCGGTTTCAATTTTAGAAATTTCATCACCTAATCAATTTTTGAATTCTTGATTGAAATAATACAGAACCGGCTTTAAGGCTTCAAATTATGTTCGAGAGGTAGGCGCGAGGAGAAGAAAATTGCGCCGCGTACAGGTCGTACGTTAGCAGTTTTCTTTGACGAGCAACAACGCTCTCGGGCAAAAGATGTGTTTTAAAGCCGGTTCTGATTAGATGCCGCAGATTTTCTTGACTTCCTCATTATCGATCAGTTCATCGACTGGCCCCTGATAACAAATCCTGCCGTTGTCGATAATGTATCCGTAGTCGCTTAGGGTCAGTGTGAATTTCACATTTTGTTCCGCCAGCAGAACGGTTAATCCGAGTTCTTTAAGTTTTTTGATACGCTCACCCAGGGTTTTTACCAGAACCGGCGCCAGTCCTTCGGTGGGCTC
>CAZJHF010000340.1:2185-4216 GCA_964545505.1 uncultured Desulfobacterales bacterium
TCCAGCAAGAGAAATTGCGGATTGGTCATTAAGGCGCGTCCGATTGCCAGCATTTTTTGCTCACCACCGCTAAGCAGTCCGCCTTTGCGACTATCCATCTCTTTTAAAGCCGGAAATAAGTCATACACTTTTTGTTTGTCCCATTGTTCGCCTGCGGCGCTTGCGCGTTCGGCAATTTCCAGATTCTCACCGACGGTCAGATCGGCAAAGATGCGGCGGTCATCCGGCACCCAGCCCATGCCTTGACGGACCAGTTTATAGGGCGGGGTGGCGGTTACATCTGCATCACCAAAACGGATGTGGCCCCGGGCAGGCGGATTTAAACCCATGATGCTTCTAAATGTGGTGGTCTTGCCGGCGCCGTTGCGTCCCAGCAGACAGACGACCTGCCCCTTTTTGACTTTTAGGGACACGTCGAAAAGAATGTGGCTCAAACCATAGTAGGTGTGAATTCCTTCAACCGCGAGCATTATTCGTCTCCCAGGTAGGCTTGCTGGACGTCGGTGTTCTGGCGCACGGTTTGCGGGTCGCCCTGGACGAGGGTGCGGCCCTGCTGCATGACCATGATGCTCTGCGCCACCCCAAAGACGACCTCCATATCGTGCTCACAAAATAAAATGGTCAGACCCTGCTCTTTGGCCAGGCGTTGAATCAAGGCCATGGTGGTGGTGGTCTCCTCCGGAGACATGCCGGCGGTGGGCTCGTCTAAGATCAGCAATTCCGGCTCATTGCCCAGGGCGATGGCGATCTCCAGGGTGCGCTTGTCCCCGTGAGACAACGAACCGGCCACATCCATTTTTTTGCCCAAAAGTCCGACACTTTCCAGAATACGGTTGGTTTCTTCCACCACCAGTTGGGCCGCCGGCTGAAACAGTTTATCGCTGAGCTTCTGTTGGGAAAGAACCGAGACCTGCACATTGCGAAAGACGGATAGCCGCGGGAAAACATTGGCGATCTGAAATGAGCGCGCAATTCCCTTGCGGCAGATGACATGCGGAGGCAATTTACTGATATCTTCATCGTTTAACAGGATCTTTCCCGTATTGGGTTGCAGCTGTCCGGTGATGAGGTTGAACAATGTGGTTTTGCCGGCACCGTTGGGTCCGATCACCGCTACCAGCTGTCCCTTTTCGACGGTTAGATGCGCACCGTATACAGCTTTAAAGTCATCAAATGATTTATGCAAATTCTCAACGCGAAGCATTTATTTACTCCGTCTGGCTTTGGCCTGCATATTTGGTCCGGGAACGAAACAGCTGCCGGTAGTTGTAGCCCATGATGCCTTCGGGTATGAAAAAAATCAGTAAAATTAAAATGACACCCAGAATCAGCGTCCAGTATTCGGTGTAGGTCCCCACGAAGGTGCGCAGGGACACAATGATGGCAGCGCCTAAGATGGGACCGGCAAATGTAAACCACCCACCCAGCAGACACATGATAAATATTTCAAGGGACAACGTCCAGAACAGCAGATCCGGGAAGATGGATCCTTCCACGATAACAAAGAGCACGCCGGCGACGCCCCCGAAGAATGTGGCAATGACAATCGTTATCAGCTGGTGGCGACGCACATTGATACCCACCGCGGCACAGCGCTCCGGGTTGTCGCGAATGGCCTGCAGGGTGGAGCCGAAGGGTGATTTTAAAATCAAATACAGCAGGACCAAACAAATCCCCAGTACTAACAATACAAAGTAATAAGAACTGGTTGTGGATGAGATAAAATCAGGGATGGGGATGCCGTGAATGCCGTCATCGCCGCCGGTAAGGTCGTACCAGCGAAAAGCAATGGCCCAGACCAAAGAACCCAGAGAGATCTGCAGCATACCGAAATACAGTCTGTTCAGGCGGATACAGAACATGCCGATGAGCAATCCGGCCAAAGCCGCCGCCAGAGGCCCGGCCATAAACGCCATCCACCACGGCAGGGAAGTCTTGGCCAATAACAGTCCGGCCGTATAGGCGCCCACGCCGTAAAAGACTCCATGGTGAAATTGAAAGAGCATCCCATGGCCCACGCATAAATTCAAG
>CAZJHF010000341.1:0-4188 GCA_964545505.1 uncultured Desulfobacterales bacterium
GGTAAAGGGTAAAATAGTAAGTCTTTTCGGTAAGTTTAAAAATACCCGCTATCAGGTGTTAAATTTTCGCAGTGGAATTGAGATTCAAACCGAAAGAGGCGAGCCGATTCAGGCTGTTTATACCGGAAAAGTCCTTTTTGCCGATTGGTTTAAAGGATACGGAAACATGATTATCATAGACCATGGCGACAATTACTATACGGTCTATGCTCATATCCAGGAAGCGTTTAAATCCAGCGGGGATTCTGCTGAAACCGGGGAAGTAATTGCCACCGTTGGCGATACAGGCTCTATCAGTGGTCCAAAACTGTATTTTGAAGTCCGACACCATGGTAAACCGTTGGATCCAATGCAATGGACTGAAACGGGCTAACTATTTTCGTGATAAATGCGGTCGCTTATCAAGCGATTGCAGGGTTGCTCGAAAACACCAAATGATTATAACGATTGATTATCTCACGTAAAGCTGCCGGGCCTGTTGCCCAAGATCGGCAAAAAAATTTGGTGATCACGGTGCGTTTGTGAGAGAACACTTTCAAGGAGTACATAAATGAGATTAAAAAAAATGCATCAAGTTAAGCTTTGGATGATCATGGTCAGCGCCGTGGTTTTATGGACGATCGGAGCCGGATTTTTCGGTGACCTTGCTGCAAAAAATGACGAATCCTATGAGGGGCTCAAAATATTCGCCGATGTCATTGAATTGATTGAAAAAGAATATGTGGATACTGTCGAATCCAAAGAGCTGATTGAAAAAGCGATCCAGGGTATGCTTCATAGCCTGGATCCACACTCAACCCTGATGCCGCCGGAAGCATTTGAGGATTTGCAAATTGATACCAAAGGAAAATTCACCGGTATCGGGATTCATATCACCATGCGAGATGGGTTTGTCACCGTGATTTCACCCATTGAAGACACACCGGCAGATAAAGCCGGAATCATTGCCCAGGACCGAATTGTCAAAGTGGATGGCAAGCAGGTGAAAGATTTGCGTGAGGCCGTCAATATGATGCGAGGCCGCAAAGGCACCAAGGTTTTGGTAACGATCGTTCGCCAGGGAGAAAAAGAACCGCTTGATTTTGAGCTGGTCAGGGATGTTATTCCGATTCTGAGTGTTAAAGCCATCGAGCTCAAACCGGGCTATGGCTACATCCGTTTATCACAATTTTCGGGCAGCACCACCCAAGAACTGGAAAAGGCTTTAAATAAAATGGAATCCGGCGATATTCCTGTCAAAGGACTTGTGCTGGATCTGCGAAATAACGGCGGTGGCCTGTTGAATCAAGCCATTCAGGTGACCGATCTTTTTTTGGAAGAAGGCAAAATATTATCGATTAAAGGGCGAAACAAAAAAAATACAAAAGTATATATGGCCACGCCGGAAGCAGACATCCGTAATTACCCGCTGGTTGTGCTGATTAACGGCGGTAGCGCCAGCGCATCAGAAATCGTGGCGGGTGCGCTGCAAGACCAAAAAAGAGCGTTGATTCTGGGAACGACATCTTTTGGCAAAGGCTCCGTGCAGACCGTGGAGACCTTGCGAGACGGCTCGGGGGTAAAATTAACCATTGCCAGATATTTCACCCCCAATGGACGATCCATTCAGGCAAAGGGAATTGAACCGGACATCGTTTTAAAGCATAAACGCATCGATATGAGTGAGTCCAAGGAAGAAGGCTTGTTAAAGGAAAAAGATCTGGCAAATCATCTTGAAGCCGAACCTGAAAAAAATGAAAAGAAAAGTGAAGAAAATCAAAATCAAGAAATGCAGTTTAGAGTCGGACCGTTGAAACGCGATCGTCTCATGACCGATAATCAGGTGATCCGCGCGCTTGAAATCCTGAACAGCTATGACATTTTTAAAACCTTAAATGGTTAGGGGATATCAGCGCTGCTGACACTGACGTCTAAATGGCTAAACGAAAACCAACCCGCAAAAAAAGACGATCAAAAAAGCCACGCCAAAAATCTTCTGCTAAAAGTCCTCTGTTTAGAGCGCTGGCCGGCCTGACCATTCTGGCGCTGGGGGTCGTCGCAATTGGTGTATTGCTGTATTACCTGGCCCCGCCCGAAACCACCGCACCGCGGTCAACGGCACCCAAAGCACCACCGGCCAAGGCACCGGTGGTAAAGCAAAAACCGACCTATGAGATTTATCCCCCAAAGACACCCCCGCCTGCCAGATCAGCAGCTAAAAAGAAAATTCCACAACCCGTTCCAAAACCGCGGACAGGTAGATCCTTACCATCGGTGGCGCTTATCATTGATGATTTGGGTTACGACAAACAAATTGCCAAAAAATTTGCCCAGTTAAATGTGCCCCTGACATTTTCGATACTGCCCCATAGCCCCTTTCAGCAAAAAATCGTCCGGCTCGCAGAATCAAAAGGGTTGGAAATCATGCTGCACCTGCCCATGGAGCCAAATGAGTATCCCACCGTCGATCCCGGCCCTGGAACGCTGCTGGCCTCAATGTCCGCGGATGAATTGATCACCCAGCTTGATAAAAATCTCAAAACGCTGCCGAATGTTAAAGGCGTCAATAACCACATGGGCTCCAGGCTGACTGCAGAATCGACCCAGCTATATCAAATATTTTCGGTTTTAAAACAACGGGGCCTCTATTTTATCGACAGCCGCACCACGGCGGAATCCTTGTGTGAACCATCGGCGCGCCTATTTCAGATTCCATTCGCCCAGCGCGATGTTTTTCTCGACCATTATCCGAACCCGGATTTTATCCGCAAACAAATAAAAGAACTCATTCGGGTTGCCAGACACAACGGCCAGGCGGTGGGCATCCTGCATCCGCATGCAACCACCTTAAAGATCTTGCAGGAAATGCTGCCGGATCTGCAAAAACAGGTTTACCTGGTGCCGGCATCTAAAATTGTGCGCCCCATCGGATGAAACCCTACAGGGGCAATATCCTTTCGCAATCATTGCAAATAATTCTTTGACCTTGTATTCCCAGGCCAAAATCAGGTAAAATATGAATGGCTCGCATAAAAAAATTAAATTGATCGCATCGGAGGCCAAAAATCTTAACGTGTCCGCTCCGGTGCCATGCACCTTCTAAGGGATGTGCGTAACAAGCTGTCATGAATGATAAAGCACCTTTATACAGCAGTCGCCTGATTAAGAATTATGTCGAGTTCATCGGCAAGCATTATCCTGATGTTAGCATTGATGCCGTTCTGGACTACGCCGGAATGACCCGCTACGAAGTAGAAGATCCCGCACACTGGTTTAACCAGGAGCAAATAGATAGATTTCACGAAATCCTCGTTCGAAAGACCGACGATCTAAAGATATCAAAGAAAGTGGGCCGATATACCGCATCCGGTGGGGGATTTGGCGCTGCAAAGCAATTAATGATTGGACTCATGAGTCCCACGGCAGGATATTTGTTAACCGAAAAATATTATCCTATTCTCAGCCGCGGCGCTGCTGTCAGCGTAAAAAAAATCGGACCCACCTCGGTTGAAATCATCTCCAAACCCAAACCCGGTGTTGATGAAAAATCCTACCAGTGTGAGAACCGGGCCGGCACTTTTGAAGCCATTGCTAAGCTGTTTACGGATAAATTTGCCAGGGTGGATCATCCTGAATGCTTTCATAATGATCATAAGCACTGCCGTTATGTCATCACCTGGGAAAAGACACCTTCTCTCATCTGGAAACGCATTCGCAATTATTTTCTGCTGCTGGCGGCCCCGTGTTTATTGTTGCTTTTGTGGGTTATGGCTCCGTTAACCTGGAGCATTGTAGTGATGCTTTTTGCTATTGTGGCTATCGGGGTATCCTTTTATGCGGAATATCTTGAAAAACAGGAATTGATTCATACGGTTGAAAACCAGAAATTGGCTGCTGAAGATCATATTCTGGAAAGCAACATCCGTTATAATAATACCTTACTGATCCAGGAAATCGGTCAGGTCGCCGCCAAAATTCTGGCTGTTGATGAACTGCTGAATAGTGTCAGCAAAGTTATGGAAAAAAGGCTTCATTTTGATCGCGGTATGATCATGCTCGCAAACGAGAAAGATTCCCATTTACAATTTAGCGCCGGATACGGCCATACAAAGGCACAAGAAGAATTTTTAAGCCGACTGGAATTTAATCTAAATAATCCGGAATCCAGAGGTTTGTTTGTGCAGACGATGCGGGAGGGCAAGCCGCTGT
>CAZJHF010000342.1:0-4158 GCA_964545505.1 uncultured Desulfobacterales bacterium
GCTGGCGGATGTGGATGTGCTGCCGTCCAAGGAGCTGGAGGAATAGGCGCACCGTTTTTCGGACACTTCAAAATAAACAAAAACCCGGCCCAATAAAGGCCGGGTTTTTTTATTTGTTAGCTAAATGGTGCGCTATTTTAAAAAATGAGCTTATGGCATAGGGCCTGGGGCATGGCGTTGGAGCCGTATGATTCGTTATTCATCACTTTTATTTACGCTATGCGCTATGCTCTTTGCACTCTTTGCTCTTTGCTATCTCATGCCGCCTTAGACACCTTAACCGCACAGACCTTGTATTCCGGGATACCCGAAATCGGGTCCAGGGCCGCATTGGTCAGCCGGTTGGCGGCAGCGGTCGCGAAATGAAAGGGGATGAAAACAGTCCCGTTGACGGCCTTGCGCGATATTTTGATCCGGGCCTGAATGGTGCCCCTGCGGGAAGCAATGTTGACCAGCGTGCCCTCTTCAAATTCGAATTTGCGGGCATCCTGCGGCGATATTTCCACAAACGCCTCCGGTGCAATTTGGTTTAACCCGCTGGTTCGCATGGACATCGTGCCGGTATGATACTGGTAGAGCAGCCGGCCGGTGGTCAGATACAGGGGGTATTCAGCATCGGTCATTTCAGCCGGTTCGATGAAATCAATCGCATGAAAAAGACCCTTGCCGCGCGTAAACTGCGCACCGTGCAAAATGGGGGTGCCGGGATGTTCGGCCGTTGGACAGGGCCAGTGCAGGCCCTCAAACTCGATGCGCTCATAGCTGATGCCGGCATAAGACGGTGTTACCCTTGATATTTCTTCCATGATCTGCTGGCTGCTGTCATATGCCATGGGGAATCCCATGCGGGTGGCAATCTCACACAGGATTTTCCAGTCATCCCAGGACTCACCCGGTGGCTCCACGGCTTTGCGAATCCGTTGCACACGACGCTCGCTGTTGGCAAAGGTGCCGTCTTTTTCGGCATAACAGGCCGAGGGCAACACCACATCGGCCAACTGGGCGGTTTCGGTTAAAAAGATGTCCTGCACCACCATAAAATCCAGGTTATCGATGCATTTTTCGGCATGGTTGACATCCGGATCGGAGACCACCGGATTCTCACCGATGATATACAGGGCTTTGAAGGTGCCGTCATGGGCGGCGGGCATCATCTGGGTTACTTTCATACCGGGCTGGTCGGGCAGGGCATCAACCCCCCAGGCTTCGGCCATGCGCTGGCGCGCGGCCTCATCGATGACTTTCTGGTAGCCGGAATAGACATCCGGCAGGCCGCCCATGTCACAGGCGCCCTGCACATTGTTCTGGCCCCGCAGCGGATTCACCCCGCCGCCGGCGATGCCCATATTGCCGCACAGCATGGCCAGATTGGCCAAAGATTTGACATTATCGGTGCCGGTGGTGTGCTGGGTAATGCCCATGCAATATAAAATGCAGCCGCGCTCAGCACTGGCATACAGCCGGGCGGCGTCAATAATTTCCTGAGCCGGTATACCGGTGATTTGCTCCACCACATCCGGCGTAAATTTTTCAACCATTTGTTGCATTTCGTCGAAACCCTCGGTGCGGTTTTCGATGAATGGCTTGTCGTGCAGACCCTCTTTGATGATCACATGCATCAAACCGTTGATCCAGGCCACATCGGTTCCCAGATTCTGCCGCAACCATTTGTCCGCATAACGGGTGATGCGGATACGCCGCGGATCGACAACGATAAGCTTGGTGCCTTTTTGGGTTACGGCCCGCTTGACCCCGCTGGAGAGAACCGGATGGTTTTCAGTGGTATTGGATCCGGTAATCAAAATGACATCCGCCTCTTCGATATCGGCGATGGTATTGGTCATTGCCCCGCTTCCGAATGCTGCGGCCAGACCGGCCACGGTGGAAGAATGTCAGAGCCGGGCGCAGTGATCGACATTGTTGGTCTGCACCACCGCGCGGGCAAACTTCTGGGCAATATAATTTTCTTCATTGGTAATGCGTGCCGATGTCAAAAACCCGATGCTGTCGGCGCCATACTCGGCTTTGATCTTGCCCAGTTTGCGGGCCACCAGATCCAGGGCCTCATCCCAGGAGGCTTCACGAAAGGCACCGTTTTCTTTGATCAAAGGGGTTTTGAGGCGATCGGGTGAGTGGATAAAGTCAAAGCCGAAACGGCCTTTGACGCACAGGCTGCCAAAATTGGGTTTGGCCTCTTCCACCCCGCTGACTTTAACCACCTGGTTTTCCTTGACATGCAGATAAATCTGACAGCCCACCCCGCAATAGCTGCAGGTGGTGCGCACCTTTTGGGTTTCCCAGGGCCGGGCCACGTAACGCGTATCTTTTTCAACCAGGGCGCCCACCGGGCAGGCCTGGACACATTCGCCGCAAAAGACACAGTCCGAATTAATATACGGTCGATCGCCGGCGGCAATAATTTTAGTGGCCGCGCCGCGATATCCAAAATGAATGGCCTGGTTGACCTGCACTTCGTTGCAGGCCTGCACACATCGGCCACATTGAATACAGCGCGAAAAATCCCGTATAATGAAAGGATTGGCGGTTTCCATCTCGTAAGCGGTCTCGGTGGGCTCAAAGCGTTCACCGGTGACCTGATAACGAAAGGCCAGATCCTGCAGGCGACAGTCCCCCCACACCGGGCACAGCTCTGTATTTTCCTCGGCCTTTATCACATTAAGTTGAAATTCGGTCCAATTGTCGGCCGTGCTTCCGCTTACGGCACAGTTGTGATTGCCGGAAGACAGCAACAATTGCAGGACCATGCGGCGCGCTTCGATAACTTTAGGTGTCTCCGTCTGAACTTCCATGTTGGGTGCCACTGGCGCTGAACAGGAAGCCATGAGGCTGCGCGCCCCCTTAACTTCTACCACGCACATGCGGCAGGCGCCGGTTGGGGTCGTGCCTTTCAGGTAACACAGGGTTGGAATATCGATACTGTTTCGATGGGCCACTTCCAGGATGGTATCTCCCGGTTCAAACGAAAATTTGTTGCCGTTGATGAGAACGCTATTTTCGGAAGGCATCCGCTTTCACTCCTTTGATCGGTTTAGGTGGCAGGGGATGAATCGATTCTGATAATGGGTCAGATCGGAATCATTGGCCGTTCAAAAACCATGTAAGCTTTCTTTTTTAGCGAAATTCAAAGATCTTGTCAATCCGCAGGATCGTCAAATTTCCATTTTCAAGACGACGTTAAGCAAGCATACCATCCGGGGATGCTCAGCGCCATCGGCCCCGGCCCGGCGAGGGGACTTTCTGCGTTAGGGATTATTGGAAGAAGGCGATTTTTTCCAGGCTTTCCAGCGATCATAAAAATATACCCCGCAAATGCTGCCGATCGTGTTGGCCATCACATCCAGGATATCGGCATGCCGCGAGGGAACAAAATACTGATGAATTTCATCGCTGATGCCGTAAAGGGTTGCTGATGCAATGCTGATAAAAATCAATAGTTTATGATTTTCTTGGAGCGCAAGGGTTTCATAGGCCCTGTAAAACAGAATGCCCAGCAGAGCATAGGCCACAAAATGCAAAAGCTTATCGAAAAAGCGCACATCCGGCATGCGCTCGGAACCGGGGAGGCCGGATTGGATGAATATGGCCAGACAGGCAACGATGAGCGGTAGCCAGTAAAAAAAGAAAATTTTCAAAATTGATTGATCGGTCTCAGACATATTGTCACAGGTGCAAGGCATATGATTAGCAGAGATAAAAGTGAATTCACCACGAAAAGACGAAAAAAAAGAAAATTTTCGTGCTTTTTAAATTTCGTGATTTCGTGATTTAACTTTAGCGCGTTTTCAGAATAAATATCAACTTTGAAATGCGGATTTAATAGTTAAAATTTGGTGGTTGGGCGGCGTTGACCGAAGCGCACCTCACAGGGCGAATTTTTAGTGACATGCTTTTTGAGCTTTTTGCACCACAGGGATTGAAACGTATGGCAGCTGCCATCCAGGGCGTCGAGTTTGGCGGCAGCGGACCATTTGCAGCGCAACTCGCACCACTGAATCCGAGAGGTTGTCACACCGGCAATATGTTTCACGTTAGCGCCCATTTAAGCCTTAATTACCTTCTTCTATGGATTTGTTTTTATGATTTCATTTTTTATTAGACAGGATTAACAGGATTTTATGGATATTTTTTTGGCTTTCC
>CAZJHF010000343.1:0-4156 GCA_964545505.1 uncultured Desulfobacterales bacterium
TACATGCTTTTGAATTCGTGGGTCTCACCGGCAATGGCCTCTTTGAGGTTGTCGGTGGTGCTGTTGATGCCTTTGAGGGTCCGCAAATGGGCATGGGCATGCACGGTTTCGGCCGCCGCGGCCGCACGAAACAGTTTGGCCACCTGGCCGTAGCCTTCCTGATCCGCTTTTTTGGCAAAAGCAAGATATTTACGGTTGGCCTGGGATTCACCGGCAAATGCGTCTCTTAAATTTTGTTCGGACTTAGACATACAGTTCCTCCTTTTAATATTTTAGAAGCTATCTAAAATGGTTGCGCCCGTGACCCGTTAGACTGTTGAGCCCGTAAAAAAGAACAGCTGATCACCATTTTTTTGACAGCTTCCGGTTAATTGGAAAACGGTCCTTTATATAATTTTGAGTCTTATTAAAGGCGCTTTGGTTTGTAGCAGGCTTAGTGTTAAAACAAGTTTTATGCCAGATGACGTAAAACAATGTAATAGAATTGAAATTAATTTAATATTAAATAGTTATCCAATGATCGATCTGTTTCGCATCAGATAGATAGACCGATTTAGGTGCCCCAGTATGAGACAGTTTGTCTCATGTATGTAATTGCAAAATACATAAAAGGCCCGATAGCTTGGTTGTGAGCCTCCTTAACAATCTCAAATTATACAATTTGAACCCGTTTGGCGTTCATATATTACTGTGCCCCGAATTAGCCTATTTGCCGGCTTAAAAGAAAAACAGACAATTTCCAGTTTTAACGGGCAATCGGGTAACGGGCTCAACCGGCAAACCTGATTTATAGTGATCCAAAAGTGTCTCATGTAGCAGCTTGAATCAGGCGGCTTTTTTAGCCTGCTTTGCGGCCTGTTTCTCGCGCAGGGCCGCATGGGCCGCTGCCAGCCGGGCAATGGGCACGCGAAACGGCGAGCACGACACATAGGACAGGCCCAGCTCGTGGCATAACTGGATTGAGGTCGGGTCCCCGCCATGCTCACCGCAAATACCGCATTCCAGTTCGGGGTTTTTGGCACGACCCTTGGTCACGGCGATTCGCATGAGTTCCCCCACACCGTCACGATCGATGATGGCAAAGGGGTTGTCCGGCAGAACGCCGGTGGTGATGTATCCCATTAAAAATCCGGCTTCAGCGTCGTCGCGCGATATACCATAAGTGGTCTGGGTCAGATCGTTGGTACCAAAGGATATGAATTCGGCGTATTCGGCGATTTCATCCATGGTCAACGCCGCTCGCGGAATCTCGATCATGGTGCCGAATTTGTAGTCAATTTTAAGGCCCTGCTCATCCATTACCTTTTTGGCCTCGGTTTCCAGAGCCTGACGCTGAATCTTGAGCTCATTGACATGGCTGGTCAACGGAATCATGATTTCCGGATGGACATCCACCTCTTCCTTGGCCACCGCACAGGCGGCCTCAAAAATGGCCCGCACCTGCATGGTGGTGAGTTCCGGAATCTGGATTCCCAGGCGCACGCCCCGCAGGCCCAGCATCGGATTGGCTTCATGCAGGCTCTCAACCCGTTTGAGGATGGTCTCTTTATTACGGATCTGCTCCAGCAAATCATCCACCTGGGCCAGGTTGGCAGCCTGCTGCAGCCGAATTTTCAGATCGGAAAGCTCGTGCATCAGGTCAAACCGATTCGGTAAAAATTCATGTAAGGGCGGATCGATCAAACGAATAATCACCGGCAACCCGTGCATGGCGCGAAACAGCCCGATAAAATCCTCGCGCTGGAACGGCAAAATCGCATCCAGGGCCTCCTGACGTTCACGGGCCAGATCGGTCATAATCATTTTCTGGACGTGCGGCAGACGCTCGGACTCGAAAAACATATGCTCGGTGCGGCAAAGCCCGATGCCCTGGGCGCCGTATTCACGGGCTCTTTCAGCGTCCTTGGGGTAATCCGCATTGGCCCAGACACCCAGGCGACGGAATTCATCGGCCCAGGACAACAACTTCAGCAGCCAGGGATCTTTGATATCCGGAACCATGGTTTTCAGCTTGCCCAGATAGACCTCGCCGGCGGTACCATCGATGGAGAGCCAATCGCCTTCTTTTATTTCCGTGGCGCCCACACTCATCTTGCGAACGGCCAGATCAATTTCAAGCGAGGCGACACCCACAACCGCCGGGGTGCCAAACTGCCGGGCCACCAGGGCCGCGTGGCTGGTGCGCCCGCCGCGGCTGGTCAAGATACCTTCGGCGGCCAGCATACCGTGGACATCGTCGGGTTTGGTCTCCGGTCGCACCATGATCACATCTTTGCCCAACTCTTTGGCCCACTGTTCGGCGCGATTGGCATCGAAAGCGACAATACCGACCGCAGCTCCCGGCGACACATTGAGCCCTTTGGCTAAAAAGGCCCCCGAGCTATGGGCTTTTTGTTTGGCCTGGACGTCAAACTGGGGGTGCAAAAAGAAATCGACTTGCTCCGGGGAAACGCGCATGACCGCTTCTTCTTTGGTGATCAATCCTTCCTCGACCATATCCGCCGCAATCCGCACCGCGGCCTGGGCGGTGCGCTTACCATCGCGGGTTTGCAACATCCACAGCTTGCCGTTTTCGATGGTAAACTCGACATCCTGCATATCGCGGTAATGCTTTTCCAGCTTTTGACATATCTGTTCGAATTCCAGGTAGGCCGACGGCATTTCATCTTTCAGTTTTTGAATATCGTCGGTAATGCGAATTCCGGCGACCACATCTTCCCCCTGGGCGTTGGTCAGATAATCGCCCTCGATATGCTGCTCACCGGTGGAAGCATTGCGGGTCATGGCCACCCCGGTGGCACTGGCGTCACCCATATTGCCAAAAACCATGGTGACGATGTTCACGGCTGTGCCCAGGTCATGGGCAATGCCGGCGGCATTGCGATAATCAATGGCGCGTTTGCCGTTCCAGCTTCGAAAAACAGCTTCGGTGGCCTTGCGCAACTGAACCAACGGATCGGTTGGAAAATCGCGATGGGTATGATGTTTGTAAATCTTTTGAAACTCTGCCGTAACCGCCTGCCAGTCACCGGCTGTCAATTCGGTATCGCTTTTCACACCCGCTTTGCGACGGGCATAGGTAAGGACTTCTTCAAAGGGCTCGTCTGGAATTCCCATAACGACGCTGCCGAACATCTGCACCAATCGTCGATAGGCATCGTATACAAAACGCTCATCCCCGGTTAACTTGATCATCCCCTTTAGGGTGTCATCGTTGAGCCCGATATTGAGGACCGTATCCATCATGCCCGGCATGGAAAACTTGCCTCCCGAGCGGCAGGAGACCAGCAGCGGATTTTTGACATCACCAAATTTCTTGCCGGTGTCCGCTTCGATTTTTTGCATAGCCTCCAGCACCTGCTCCCACATGCCGGAGGGAAAACTTTCGCCAGCGGCCAGATAGGCATTGCAGGCTTCGGTGGTTACCGTAAATCCGGGCGGCACCGGAATGCCGATCCGCACCATTTCAGCCAGGTTGGCGCCTTTCCCGCCCAGCAGTCCGCGCACCGGATCCCATTCACCGCCGACATAACTTTCAGCCTGATCGACTTCATCAAAATGATAAACCCATTTGCTTGTGCTGCTCATCTTTGAATCCCCCAGTATAGAAGCGTGATTGGATAGATTGATTCATTAGACATTTTAAAGTGGTTAACAGAAACCCGGCATAGCCATTGCCCGGGACGATTGTGCGTTGAGTACCTGCTGTAAAGCGAAGTGAGTCGGATGCCGGTTTTTGATCGGGTAAATTTGGGCAGATAGAATCAAAGCAGGCGGGTATGTAGTCATCAGAAACCATCGCACAGGATTCCACCTGCTTGAGCAATCGCTATTAGAATTCGCACCGGCTGCATCCTATCTGATAAAAGCCATTAACCCGCTGTGAAGTCAAGTATTTTCTTAATGTAACAGCTCATCAAAAATGCAGAGGCCATGACAGAAAATTCGTTTGAAAATATAATTCAAGCAAGCGCCCTTGATTCGGTCCGAATCGGGTATTATGGTAAAATAATTAAATTAATGACCATTGTTCGCTACCATAGAGTTGAGTTGCAGCGTCGCGTGGAGATCATTCATTAAAGCCGCTGGAGATATTCGGGTACATCATCGCAGGTGGGCATTTCATCACAAACCGCTACAGCAAAAAGCATATTCA
>CAZJHF010000344.1:0-4153 GCA_964545505.1 uncultured Desulfobacterales bacterium
CCAGCGCCTGTTGAAAATGGCTTCCGGTGAGTTGCAGGAGACTATTGATTTAAGCGGAGACGAACATGCCAAACCGGCCGATGGACAGCAACCGCCTGAAAGCAGGATGGATATCAAACATTATATTCCGTTGATCAGCCGATCCCTGCGCATCGTTTTGATAGCATTTCTGTTCTTCATCATGCTCCGCTTATGGGGCATCGATCTCCCCTTTGGCCGCATTTTTACCCACACGGCGCTTAGTATTTTGGTGACATTAGTGTTGGGACTGATCAGCTGGGAAATTATCAAAGCCCGCATCGATCGTAAACTCAGAGAAGAAATGCCGGAATCAGATGAAGATATGGAAGAAGGCGGCGCCGGCGGTTCCCGTACCGGCACCCTGCTAGTCCTACTGCGCAAATTTGTCCTAGCGGTTCTATTTATTTTTGTTTCCCTGATTGTGCTGTCTTCTTTAGGCGTCAACATCGGGCCGCTGATTGCCGGTGCCGGCGTGGTGGGACTGGCCATTGGTTTCGGCGCCCAGACCCTGGTAAAAGATATCATCGCCGGTATTTTTTTCCTTATCGATGATGCCTTTCGCGTCGGTGATTTTATCGAAACCAGCGGTACCAAGGGCATGGTGGAGCACATCTCCCTGCGCTCTTTAAGGCTGCGCAGCCCCCGGGGCCCGGTCCACACGATCCCTTTCGGCAGCATGGGCACGGTCACCAATAACAGCCGGGATTATATCATCA
The DNA here is from genome assembly GCA_964545505.1 of uncultured Desulfobacterales bacterium. Classification (GTDB taxonomy): domain Bacteria; phylum Desulfobacterota; class Desulfobacteria; order Desulfobacterales; family JAHEIW01; genus JAHEIW01. The sequence goes on from CAZJHF010000344.1 coordinate 738, forward strand.
CCAAGCTGGATTTTCGGGTCCGTTATGACACCGATGTGGAAAAGGTCCGTAAAATTATCAAACGGATTAACCTGGAAATAGAAAAACACCCTGAAATGGGGCCCAACCTGCTGGACAAGGTTAAGTCCCAGGGAGTCAGAGAGTTGGACGATTCGGCCATGATCATGCGGGTTAAGTTTAAAACGATACCCGGCGAGCAATTTGTCATCCGGCGTGAGGTCTACCGCATGATACAGGAACAATTTGCACAACACGGCATTGAATTTGCGCATCGCAACGTTACCGTTTACATGCCGCCGGGAGAAGAAAATGATGACGATGCTGCCAAAGCTGCCGAAGCGGGAGCTGCCGCTGCTGCCATTGCTGCTGCTCAGGAAGAGGAAGAAGCGGCTGCTGCTAAAAAACCTAAATAATTGAGGGGTCGGGCAACGGGGTTAGCGCACCAGCCGATAGATGCCTTTGCCGATCCAGAATAGCCCCAGGCCGTCAAATAAAAAATCTAACACACCGGGATTACCCAAAAAAATTGAGCCGCCGAATAAAAAACCGATACCGATCAAAACCACTCCGGCAATGATATCGCCCACTCCGGAACCGCTCTTTGTTTTAGTTTGTGTCTCGGTCGCCGGTTCGTGCGCGCTCTGAACCTCGCCGCCTACCATGTGAACGCCGGATTGCGGTTGAATCGGCGGCCGGGCCGCTGGTGCGGCCGCTTGCTGATCAACATCCTGGATAACCTCTTTAACGTCACAGACGGCGCCTGCGCGTTGCAGCGCCGTTTGATATTTCATGGCCTGGTCATAATCAACGTTGCGCTTTAAAACCACCTGGGGCGCTTCAAAAAGTTGATCGATTTTTGTTGGGTCGGATTTAAACAGGGCGGCCAGGTTTTCTTTGACCTGCTCAACTTTGTGGCCCCCCGAGATGGCGCCTCCAAAAACGACGTTAAATTGTTTCATGGTCAGGTACCCTTCCAGCAGAAATTATTAATATAAAAAAGCGCCCATTGCGTAGGTTCAAGATTTTTTGGTCACCCTGCGAATGCCGGTAATGAGCCAATATACCCCGAGGCCGCCCATCAATAAATCCATGAATCCGGGATTACCGAAAAGGACTATTCTCACCACTCTGATGAGGATCATAATAACACCCAAAACAATCAGGAGCGGTCCACGATTTGACTTTTTTGATGTTTGCTTCTGCAGATTCGGTTTGTGGACCGCTTGTTTTCGCCCGCCAACCATATGAGCACCCGATTGCTGTGGAAGCGGTGGCGGAGCAAGCGGAGCGGCTGCTTGCTGGTCAATATCCTGGATGACTTCTTGAACATCACACATGGCACCGGCGCGCTGCAGCGCCGTTTGATATTTCATGGCCTGGTCATAATCAACGTTGCGCTTTAAAACCACCTGGGGCGCTTCAAAAAGTTGATCGATTTTTGTTGGGTCGGATTTAAACAGGGCGGCCAGGTTTTCTTTGACCTGCTCAACTTTGTGGCCCCCCGAGATGGCGCCTCCAAAAACGACGTTAAATTGTTTCATTTCTGGGTTACCTTCCAGCGTCAATTCGGACATTTAACCATCCGTCCGTTGCGACTGCTGCTGGATTAGTTTTCGACACTTAGGGGAAATACTTTAGTAAATTTTAGTGGAAGGCCCCGGAAGGAAACACGACATTATTCGCTTTTTCTGCGCCCAGTTTCCAGGCGATGGGTTCAGGCGAGTATTAAGTTTTGCGTGTTAAGGCCGATATAAGATTCAGGCAAATGCCAAAATCTTATATCGAGGGAATGAATGATGGATACGATCGAAATAAAAGCTCACAAATCATGGGAGCGGCAAGTAATCGAATATTTCGAGGATCTTGAGATTATATGCAACGATTATAATCGCACGATTTTGCGTTATCTGGGCAAATTAAACCGCCTGCTGCATGAAGACTATATTGACCAGTCCGAATATGATGCCCTCAATCGATGCCTGTTGAAAGCTTCAGACGCGCTGAATCAGCTGCCCCGCACTATCCAGGACCTCAAGTAAGGTTTCAGGTGTCGGGTGTCAGAAAAAGAGGACAAATGGAAACTGATGATTTTCGTCAGATTAGCAACCCTGACACCTGAAACCTATTTAGAGGCTTTTGCGGATCGGATAGACAGGTTCGGCTTTACGCGGTTTCAGATGCACCACCAGAATGCCGGCCACAATTAATCCCAGGGCCGTCAGGATTTTGACCGTAATCGGCTCTCCCAGAACCAGCCCCCCCAGCGCCACACCGGAAATCGGCATAATAAAAATAAATGAGTGCAAGGCCACCGCCCCGTATTTTTGAAGCAGGGTGTTCCAGGCCACAAATCCAAAAGCTGCGGTGACAAGGCTCTGGTATAATAGCGCTCCGATGATTGTTGAATCCAGCTGCGACACCATCGGTGCATCCCATAGAAGCGCTTCTAAAAAAAAGATGGGTACCGAAAAAACCATGGAATAAAGGGTGATCTGAAAAGGGCTGAATCCAGCGATGATCCGTTTCAGGTAAATCACGTTGCAGGCCCAGATAAAGGTGGCTAATAAAATAATCAGTTCCGCAACTCTGAAGCCGGCAGTGACGCCTTTCGTTTCGGCAAACATAAAGGCGACCCCGCTGAAGCCCAATAGAATCCCCAGAAATTTTCGCCCGGTAATGCGATCGCCGGGTATGAAAATATGGGCTAAAAACAGCACCCAGAAAGGAACCAGATTGGCGATTAATGTACCGCGCGAAGCGTTGGATTTGCTGAGCCCGAAATAAAACATGGATAGCTGAATCGCAAAGAGGGCTGCCAGTATCAGGACCTGGTAAAGCTGACCTTTTTTGAGCCCGATGGTTTGTCCGGTTAATCTGGCCCAGACAAAAATTGCCAGTGCGGCAATACTGAATCGGATTGCGGCCGTGGTAAAAACACCCAGGCCGCTAAATGCCATTTTAATGGCCACCGCATTTGAGCCAAAAATAGCACATAAAAATACCGACAAAATGCCGGCCATAAATGTGAAATCCGGGTTATCTGAAGGTTGTTTTGGCATTTAATTTGCCTCGCAAAAAATCCAGCGCAACATCAACTTGAAAATTGAGCGCTGAGTTTATATCAGAAGTAGCAAAATGGCAACGCAAGAAAAATTGAGTAATGCAGTGGAAGAAATTTAATTGCGAAATAAAAATTGATGTGTCAGAATTAGAAATCTTTGACTACCCGGGCAGCAGTAATTCCGTTATTCAAAAATAGCGCTGTAGTAAATTAAGCCAAAATGGACAAATTACATGACAGTGTCCTTTAATCACAGTTTAGCGCCCGCCATAAAATTCGGGGCCGGGCTGGCAACCAGGCTCGCGAAAGAACTGGCACCCATCTGTACGGACAGGCAAGTGCTGATCATCAGCGA
>CAZJHF010000345.1:0-4153 GCA_964545505.1 uncultured Desulfobacterales bacterium
GGCGATTTCTAGGAATCGGCAAACTTCGATTACAGCCGGGTGTTCGATTTGGGAAGTAATGATGTGCTGGCCCCTGTGACGCAATGCCTCGGCGCAACCGATGATGGCAAAATTATTGGATTCGGTTCCCCCGCTGGTAAAAATGATTTCCTGCGGCTGGCAATTCAGCAAAGCGGCGACTTGCTCGCGGGCGGTGTCGACCGCCTGTTTGGGTTTGCTCCCGTAGTAATGGGAGCTCGACGGATTGCCGAATTCTTCTTCGAAAAACGGCCGCATGGCCTCAATGACTTCCGGGTCATGTGGTGTGGTGGCGTTATAATCCAGATAGATGGGTTTTTTCATGATACCTCTTGCTCAATGGTAATTATACAACTATTTTAATGCGCTTTCCATCTATTGCAAAAAAAATCCTCGCCTTGAACGAGGATTTTTATCTCTTACATTTGGTTTTTGAATGCCGAAATGCAGCCTGACGTATCGGATTGACTGTTTCGTTTGGGGTTGTCTGTCTGTTGGGGTTGGGTAATGGCACTAGATAGATCGCAGCGACTGACTGTTGAGCACATCTTGCAGGCAGGTCGCATCCAGTGTCATTTTCGGCCGATGGTTTTGCAGAAATTCTTTAACCATTAAATCCGTAAATCCCAAAACACACGCCCACCGATTGGTTGCAAAGAAGTGCTCCAGTGCCGTGAGCACCTCCTGATCATCATATAATCCGGCATTCAAGGCTGCCGCAATACGGACTTTTCTCACAGGGTCCCGCAATCCATGTAAGACAGCCTCTTTTGCCGTTCGACATTCCATTAAACTCAAATTCACCAGCGCCCAGCGTCGCTGGATGGGGTCCGGCGATTGAATGGTATAATCGCTAAAACGTTTGCAGGCTTCTTCAACGTTGTTTTTTAAAATTGCAATTAATGCTTCCCTGAATTCATAATCTTTGGTTTCGACCGCATTTTTGCAGAGCGAATCTAAAACGCTGCTGTCCATAGCGACCTGTTGTTTTTGGTCCTTGATGGCCATCTGATCTGTGCGGTTGGATGCCTTTTTCATACAACCTTTCAATTGCTGTTGATTCATGTGCGTCTCCTTTCTGACAATTGTTTTTTGCCGTTGCTTTTACTTGAGATTGATAAATGTTTTGCAGATTTGATGCCAAGGATGTCAGACGACCCATTGCCGGGGCAGTAAATTTCATAACATATTAAAAAAATTTAAAATATTTACTTTAATGCTGTAAAGACAAGGGACTTATTTGAAGCATTTTGATGCGTTTATCTGTAAATTAAGTTGATACTTTGTGGCATAGGGCGTCTACTTAGTAGACATTTTGCATTCGGGGTGGCTTAGCGGATTGTTCCTTGATGAAGCTAAGGCTTAACGGAGGGAAACAGACTCAAATTGGTATGCGGCAAAAATTTAGCGGCGCTGAAGCGGTTCATGAAATCCTGATTGACATTGAGTTCCAGGTAGGTGATTCGTTCACGGATTTGATGGATCTCGTCATGCTCTGCACTGGATTGAAGCGCGAGGGTGGCACCGCCCAGCGAGCTGTTTCCCAGCGAGTGGTACCGATCTCGAGGCAGGTCCGGCAGCATCCCAATGGATATGGCTGAATCAGAATTAATAAAAGAGCCAAAGGTGCCGGCGACGTAAAAAGCTTCCAGTTGTTGGGGCGTTATGCCAACAGATCCGGTGATGGTCTCTAAAATGGTATACATGGCTGCTTTTGACCGTATAAGGCTATCCAGGTCTGCCTGACTGATCGTCAAATCAGCACCGCTGGCAGAGCCTTCAGCCGGCACCACCACCAGGTGCCATAGGCCGTTTATTTTTTTAATCTTCGAGCCGCACACGGCTGGTAACAGTTTGCCGCGCATATCGATCATACCGTTGAGAAACAGCTGGGCGGCCAGATCGATGACCCCTGAACCGCAAATTCCGGTTGCTGGCAAATCGTTAATTGTATGGATTCTAAACGCAAGGGTGTCGGGATCCACCGTAATTTGATCGATGACCCCCGGGCCTGCAGTCGTTCCCATGCGAGTAACCCCGCCTTCCAGCGCCGGTCCGGCGGCGCCGGCACAGGCGATCAGCCAGTTTTCGTTTCCGAGCACGACTTCGGCATTGGTGCCCACATCCACCAGGATCCGGGTCTGTTTGCCTTGATAGATTTTTGAAAAAAGGATACCCGCAATCAGGTCTCCCCCAAAATAGCTTCCGATATTGGGGAACATCAACACCCGTGCGCGGGGGTTGACCTGCAGGCCCAGCGCATCGGCTTTGATGACACCGGGAGTGTTGATCACGGGGATATAGGGCTCCCGGATCATCCAACGGGGGTTCAGGCCCATCAGCAGGTGGGTCATGGTGGTATTTCCGGCGACAGCAAGGGCATTAATATCTTCGGTTTTCAGGTTTTGTGAGGCGCACAAGTCAACAATGGCGCCATTCAAACCGCTGACAATTATTTCATTTAAGTGCCGCAGGCCGCCCTCTTTTTCGACAAAATGAATCCGGCTCAGGACGTCGGGTCCGATGGATTCCTGGGGGTTATCAAAAGCAGATTGAGCCAGGGGGCGACCGGTTGCCAGATCCAACAAACGCAGCACCACCCGGGTGGTTCCCAGGTCAACCGCCAGGCCGGCAGAAATTTGTGAATCCGATGCAGCACTTATGTCGGTCAGCACCCATTGGTGTTTGTCCTTAAAAAGGACACAACGAAGGTTGAATTGGGCGTCTCGCAAGATTGATGGTAAGATTTTTAAAAGATCCAGATCAATATGAATGGCGGGTATATTCAGGTTGGATTTTAAGGCCTGCAACAGCCGCTCGGCATCGGCGGTATTATCTTTTAAACTCGGTTCATCCAGCTGAACAATTTGAATCCAAGGGGTGGTGTTTTCATCCATGTTTTTTTTGATTGCCTTTCAGGCAGGGTTGCGGCGAGGGATCCACAATGCTACTGGCTTCTGGCAGCTGGCAGTCAGGCAACAGACGCAGGTTTTTAGCCACTAGCCAGCAGCGAGAAGCCAGCAGCCGAAACACCGAAATCCTGAACCCTAAAGCAACGTATCCAGATCCGCCATAATACGGTTCATTGTATCTCCAGCGGGTCCTTTGATGATATAGTCGCTGATTTCCCCTGTCAGCGGAGTGCTTTCCGGATTGATTTCGATCACGGTTGCGCCGGTCTCTTTGGCGACCACCGGCATCATAGCGGCCGGCTGAACCATTGCCGAGGTGCCAATCACCAGCAGAATATCACAATCTGTTGCCACCTGACGCGAGCGCCAGAGGGCTTCCTGTGGTATCAGTTCGCCAAAAAAAACCGCATTGGGGCGCAAAATGCCCCCGCAATGGCAGCGCGGCGGTATTGCACTGACATCCACGCGACGGGTTTCAACATGCGTGTCGCAATCCATGCACCGCTGCCAGGCAAAGGTCCCATGAAATTCGATCACATCTGTGTTGCCGGCCATTTGATGCAGCCCGTCAATGTTCTGAGTAATGACCGTTTGTAATTTTCCCAGCGCTTCCAGTTGGGCCAGACCTTTATGGCAGTCATTAGGCTGTGCCTGGTCGATCACCTCTTTCATGTCTCTGATCAATAGCTTCCAGACTTTGGCCGGATCCTGCATGAAAGCGTCTATGTGGGCGACTTCCATGGGATCCATTTTTTCCCACAGTCCACCCTTTCCTCTAAAGGCTGGAATCTTGCTTTCAATTGAGGCGCCCGCACCGGTCAAAGCGCTAACCATGGTTGCCTGAGCCAAATCGGCCGCCGCTTTTTTAATCAAATCATCCATATATCGCTTCGCTTTGGTTGAATAGTTAAATAGAAAGATTCGTTGAATGGGAAAAAACGATTTAACGATTTGATTTTTTGACCGATTACCCAGCCACTATAAGTTGAATGTCATATCAGTGGCCACACCGACACACTCGATTTGAAAGCCGCGGTCTTCGATGTGCTGTTGGCAGTTGCTGACCATCTTGTCCATCTGGTCATCGGTGCGTTCCTGGTTTATATGAAACAATCCCAATTTTTTTACGTCTGCCTGTTCGGCCAAACTAAGTACCCCGGTATATTCTGAATGGCCCCATTCAATAAAAGTCTGGTATTCTTCAGGCGTGTATTCACTGTCGT
>CAZJHF010000346.1:0-4147 GCA_964545505.1 uncultured Desulfobacterales bacterium
GCCGACACCACCTTTCTGATTGGCGATACAGATGATTTTTGCCATAACCGTGTAGCTCTAACATAAAATTTGGGGTTTGAAAAGAATTTAAAATATGGAATTTTAGCCAAATTTTGGCCAACCATAATCTTTTACTGATGGCCAGGCTGATAGGGTAAATCATTCTATCATAAACAATTTAGGCCTATTGGCTACTGGCGTGCTGGTGTGATGGCCTACTGGCTAAATAATGGACTTCCTTGAATATTTCTTTAGGATGCCCATATTTTATGACTCACAGGATAAATAGCAAAATACAGCTTTGCATTTAGCGACATAATTCGTTATAGTTCGCAAAAGATCTAAATTCAGTCCACTAGGTTACCCATGATTCGAAAACACATATCGATCTGGATGGTTGTATTCTTCCTACTGGCACTGCCGGGTGCTCAGCTTTCTTCAGGTCTGACCGTCAGTGAAGAAGAGCAGTTATCGCGCTCTATTCTCGGGCACATTTATAGCCACTACGAAATTATCGATGATCCGGTCATTGTGGATTATGTAAATCGGGTCGGCGGCCGGATTGTTTCGACTTTAGAAGACCCCGTTTTTGTTTATAAATTCCACGTTATCAACGTCAATACCTTCAACGCGTTTGCCATCCCGGCCGGCTATATTTTTATCAACAGCGGGCTGGTCGCAGCTATGGACAATGAAGATGAGCTGGCTGGCATTCTGGCTCATGAAATCGCCCATGTGAATGCGCGTCATATTTCGCAGAAAATAGAGAGGTCCAAAAAAATTGGCTGGGCGTCCCTAGCGGGTATGGCAGCCGGTGTCCTGGTCGGTGCGGCCGGCAGCCCAGAGGCGGGACAAGCGCTGACGATGGGCAGTCAGGCGGCCGGCGCCGCCGCCGAACTATCCTATAGCCGAGACAACGAAATACAGGCCGACCAGCTGGGCCTGATCTACCTCAAAGATGCCGGTTACAATGGAAAAGGTTTGCTGAAAATTTTAAAAAAGATGCGCAGCAAACAATGGTTCAGTACCGAACAGATTCCGACCTACATGCGAACCCACCCGGCAATTGATGAGCGCATTACCTATCTGGATTCCCAGCTGGCCAGTACGCCCAAAAGCACTAAAATGCGGCCTCCGGTTGCTGAAGGCGCTTTCGATAGGGCGCACACCTATTTGATTACCCAGTATGGTGATGAAAAACTGGTATTAAAATATTTGGCAACACAGGTGAAACAGCACCCGGAAGATCCGATGGCGCATTATCGCTATGGACTCATTTTGGCCCGGGTCAACCGCAGAGCCGAAGCCATCGAGCACCTCAGAACGGCGCTGCAAAAGCGTGCCTTTGATCCGTATATGTTAAGAGATGTCGGTCGGGTGTACTATTTGGACGGGCAATTTGAACAATCCCTGAAGATGCTTAAAACGGCCCGCAATATGATACCCGATGATGCGGATTGCGGTCTGTATCTGGGCCAGACCTACATGGCAATGGGGTTATATGATGAGGCTACGCCCATTTTGCGGGAAGTCATCGAAAAACACCGCCGTTATACCAAAGCCTACTACATCCTGGGTCAAAGCCTCGGCAAGCAGGGGAATCTGGCTGACGCCCATTATTATCTGGGCATCTATCATACGCGCAGGAGAGACCTGAGAAATGCCATCGTGCAATATCAACTTGCCCTGAAGCACACCCAGGATGCAGAAAGACGGGCTACCATAGAGAAGCGCTTAAAGAAGTTTGAGGAGATTTTTGCCAAGCAGCGAAAGCAGCAGAATTAATTGCGGTCAAAATGGGAAAACTGCATCGAAAACGTTCCGCGGCCCTGGGTGGCCGAGCGCAGGTTGGTCGAGTAGCCAAACATCTGTGACAGCGGCACGGTTGCATTAATCACCTGGGCTCCGGCTTTGTGTTCAATGGATTCTATTTTACCGCCCCGCGAGTTTAGCTCACCGATGACATCACCGATAAAAGCCTCAGGTACAAAAATTTCAGCGGTCATAATCGGCTCTAGTAAAAACGAATTGCCGGCACTCATGGCGTCCTTACATGCCATGGAAGCGCTAACGGTATAGGCCAACTCGGTTCCCAGGGATTCTTTATAATTGGCATTGGTCAGCTTGACTTTAACATCCACCACCGGATATCCCATCAGCGATCCGCTCTCCAGGGATTCCCAAACACCCTTTTCGACAGCCGCCATATACAGATCCGGCAATACATCATTTGAGATCTCAGATACAAATTTGTTGCCCGATCCCCTGGGCAAGGGCACCATTTTTATTGAAACTTCCGCAAAATGGCGCTGGCCCGCTATCTCTTTATCAAAGACGATCGTGGTCACTCCGGGCTTTTCGATGGTTTCGCGGTAAACGACCTGGGGCCTGCCAACATTGACATTGGTATGAAATTCGCGCAGCATGCGGCTGATAATAATCTCAAGGTGCAGTTCGCCCATTCCGGATAAAATGGTCTGACCGGTATCCTCATCCTTGCGAACGATCAATGTCGGATCCTCTGCGATAAACTTGGCCAGGACCGTATCCATTTTTTCTTGATCCGCATGCGTCTTGGGTTCCACCGCGATGGATATGACCGGCTCGTAGAATTCGATCTTCTCCAGTAATAACGGATGTTTTTGGCTGCATAGCGTTTCGCCGGTGGATGAGTTCTTTAAGCCCACGACGCCGACAATGCTGCCCGCACCTGCGGCGGCAACCCGCTCGCGCCGGTTGGCATGCATATTCAATATACGAGCGATTTTTTCCTTTTCTTTGCGGGTCGGGTTAAAAACCTCTCCGCCGGACGCAATTTTACCGCTGTAGATCCGGATATACGATAATTTACGTCCTTCCATCATAGACACTTTAAAAATCAATGCTGCCAGCGGCTCGGAATCCTTCGGGTGGCATTGAACCATCTCGCCGGTCTCGGGGTGCATGCCCTCAATCGGAGGAATATCAACCGGGCTGGGTAAAAATTGGGTAATCGCATCTAGCAAAGGCTGGATCCCCTTATTTTTCAATGCCGCGCCACACAACAACGGTACGATCTTCATATCGATGGTTGCCTTGCGGATGGCAGCCAGCAATGCGCTCGTATCAACAGCGGTTTCCGCCAGATAGGCCTCCATGATGTCATCATCATGCTCTGCTATGGTTTCAAGTAGCTTATCGCGGTATTCGTCCGCAGTGGCGGCAAGTTCTGTCGGAATCTCCTGTTCTTCATATTCAGCTCCGAGCGTATCATCATCCCAAATGATCTGTTTCATTTCGATCAGATCAATAATGGCGTTGAAATTGTCTTCTTGCCCGACCGGCAGCTGTAAAATGAGCGGGTGGGCATTGAGGCGCTCTGCGATCATCTGAACGGTCCCGATAAAATCGGCCCCGATGCGATCCAATTTATTGATAAAGGCCATTTTAGGCACATTGTATTTATCCGCCTGTCGCCATACAGTTTCAGACTGGGGTTCCACGCCTTCCACTGCGCTGAATACGCCAATAGCGCCATCTAACACGCGCAAAGAGCGCTCGACTTCAATGGTAAAATCAACATGCCCGGGGGTATCGATAATTTGAATTTCTGTATTTTGCCACTGACAGGTTGTGACCGCGGACGTAATCGTGATGCCTCTTTCCTGCTCATCGGGCATCCAATCCATCACGGCTTCCCCATTGTGCACTTCACCGATCTTGTGGGAACGACCGGTATAATATAATATCCGCTCGGTAACCGTCGTTTTACCGGCATCGATGTGGGCAATAATGCCAATATTACGGATATTTTCAATTTTAGCGGTTGTTTTCATCGTATTAACAGCATATTCGCTTTTAGCGGGGTCTGCAAATCAATATGACCGGCAAGGCTCATGGCTTCAGTGCCGTTAATCAGCAATTTGACGGCCTTAATCTGCGGTACGTTCAGCACCAGTGAATTAACAATTGAATAAATTGACAGCAATTCGGACTGTATTCCGCCCGGGTGGTTATCGGTCACAGCGGAGGTCAGATCCACAAAACAAATGCCATCCTGTGTCAAGAAAATTGCCCGGATGACAGTTGCCGCCGGAAGGGTGCGCGCCAATCCCTGTTGCGGGCCCTTAATTAATGCTTCTATGATGCTTCTGGCAAAAAACTCAGG
>CAZJHF010000347.1:0-4135 GCA_964545505.1 uncultured Desulfobacterales bacterium
AAAGCCTCCTTCTTAAAACCGCAGGGTTCTAATTTTCTGGCAAATTCAAGCAAGGGCTCGGGCCGTATGGTTTCAGCACCGACACCGGCCATGCGCCAGGCACTTAAGTCAAATTTTTCGATATCATTTTCACGTAATCGTTGCAGACACAATTCATAGCCAAATGGAGGTCCGATTGAGATGGTGGCTCGGTTCTCGGTCATGAGTTTCAGCCACAATCGCGGCCGCATCGCAAAATCCCGGGTACTTAGATAATCAACCGACATCTGAGCCGCCACCGGCACCAGCACAAGTCCCACCAGGCCCATATCATGATAAAACGGCAGCCAGGATGCACACCGATCACCGGCTCTAATCTTGCTGCCGTATTCGATAATATTTGCCAGGTTATTGAGCACTGCTTTCTGGGTGATCATGACACCGCGAGGGAAGCGGGTGCTTCCGGAAGTATACTGAATGTAGGCCAGTTCCTTGGGGCCGAGCGGGCTGAGCGGAATTGATGTTTCCGGCAGTTGGGAAAAAGCATCTGATGTACCGCAAAAGCGGAGTTGCAGACCTTCCGCAGCTTCGGAAAGAAAGGAATAAAAGCTCTCGGTTGCGATCGCAACTGTAGCGCGGCAGTTCTGTAACAATCGACGCAGCTGATTCACATAGGACGTTCGCCCGCCCATGTGAACCGATGCCGGCAGCGGCACCGGAATCAGACCGGCATACTGGCAGGCGAAGAAAAAACGTATAAAGTCCGGATGCGTGTCCGCCACCAGTGCGACGCGAGCGCCCCGATCCAGGCCCAAACCGTTTAAACGTTTGGCCAGCGACCGCGCATCATCACGAAGTTTTGAAAACGGTAGCACGGCAGACAATTTGCCGCGCCCGTCATAGAAATTGTAACCGGTTTGACCCTGAGCCGCGTAATCGAGCGCCTCAGGTAAGGTAGAAAAGTTTCCGGCTCGCAGGGGTACATTGTTGTTTGTCGGCGTTGCTTCCATAGTCACTTCATCCATCTCCTATGTTGATATTCCAATTCTCCCATACAAATTGAGTAATCAAAATGCAGCTCTGGCTTAAACAGTTAACTTCAGGGTGACGCCTTTCTTATTTGCAGCCTAATCATGAAGAAAATTGAACCTGCTTAATTAAATATCCAAATAAAAACCGGATGTCAAATAATTTATTATAATTTTACTGGCTTACAGCATTTTACGATTCTCAAAACAGTCATTTTTTGGCCACAGCGACCCCGGATTCCTGAAAAATTGGATCTATGGCCATAAATGCTTTAACAATTTGAAATAATTTGTATTTGCTGGTAATTTTTGCGCATTAAGAAGAAATGGGCCAGAATGAGGCGTCAAGGGTGTGTCAAAATGGACACACAATATTGTTACTTTGTGCCTATTTGGAAACAGTAAATCAGGTTTGCCAATTTCAAAAAAAATGCCCATAGCGGCACATTTGATGCCGTTTGAGCCAGAGTTTACGACAATTTTGTCTGGGTTAGGGCTGCATGGGGGTTATGATTTTTTATAAAAACCTGGCGACCTGAACCGAAATTCATTGATGCTCGAAGGAAGCATTTTGGGGTTCGGTCATATAGCAGTCAATGTAGTCATTTTCAAAGTGACAGTCAGCGGTTACTCCTTTTTAAAGCGATTAAAGGGTCAATGCTTCACATGTAAACCGGGACAACAACCCAATTTTCAGCAAGATAATCCTTGAAAAAAAATGGCCCATTTGGCACAGTCGCACTGGCATCGAGCAGGGTTTTTGTTTTTTTAATCGTTTTCACTAGTGATCCCAAAGGGCTTTACCGATCTAACTCCGCTGCGAGCGGATTAAATGCCATTCCGCACAGGCGACTAAATGGGTCTTTGCTTTTAGCTGAGCCCCAGCAAGGCGGGACGGCATCTGCCTTGTCGCTTTGGTCTTCGCTGTTAGATTCCGACTTCGCTCTTTGAGCTACGACGGGACAGGACGACCCAGCATGGCAGCAATCCCGCACAGAGGCGGATCTTCAACCTCAACAAGCGCTCAACTCAGGTCTAACTGAAAACGCCTGATCGATCCATACATCCTGATCTGCTTTTTGGAATGAAGCGTTTAACTATTTTACACTCAGGGGCTTGCTGTGGAAATAAAAGCTAGTTCGGATTCAGTTAACATATGACAGAAACAGAATCACTATTTACGGTCATAGTTCTGGCCGGGAAACGGCCGGGCAAGGATCCTGTGGCCGAGGCGGCCGGAGTCGCCTGCAAATCGTTTGCACCGATCGGTGGGCGACCGATGGTCCTTCGCGTACTGGATGCATTGGCGCAAAGCCGGCAGGTCGGGCCGCAGATTTTGTGCGGCCCCCCACAATCCATAATCGCACACGAACCCGAGCTTAAAACCCGCATCGAGACGGGGCAGGTTAAATGGGTGGATAGCCTTGCGACGCCAAGCTCAAGCCCCTTCCGGGTGCTTAAATCCCTGCCACAAAACAACCCGGTTCTGGTTACCACGGCCGATCACGCACTGTTAACGTCACAAATCGTCGATTTTTTTTGTGACCAAGCCCGCCGCACTGACTGCGATCTTGCCGTCGGCTTGACACCATACAATGGCGTCCGGGACGCCTTTCCCGAAACCAGGCGCACCGCCATAAAGTTCAATGATGACGCTTACAGCGGCTGTAATTTATTTGGATTTTTAAATCGAAGCTCGCACCGTGCCGCGGCATTCTGGCGCCGGATTGAACAGGAACGTAAAAAACCCCTGCGCATGATGCGCGTTATAGGTTGGTGGAGCGTTCTGCAGTACGTGTTGGGTCGGTTGTCACTGGCGCAGGGTCTGGAAAAGCTCTCAGTTAAAATTGACATTCGCGTGCGCGCGGTCCTTCTCCCGTTTCCGCAAGCTGCCGTAGATGTTGATACCGCCGATGACTGGCATTTTGTGCAACAGCTGGTAGAAAAACGGCTGTCGTGAGGTTTCTGCTGCGAGTGCACCGAATCGATTTTTTCCAAATCGGGTTCAACGCAGCCGGTTACACCAGCAACGATCGAAGCACTTTACGCCACTGTCTTTTGCCGCTTAGGGCAGTACAATCCAACCCTCTCGCTGAACGGGTGGTCGTTGACTCAGTCCGCCAGGCGGTATTCATTCTCGGTATCGAAACGTTGGGTCTTTGTATCATAGCCCCGCACACAAATTCGTATCTCCCAGCCGTCTGCTCGTGAGGACAGATGATAAAGATGATAGCGCGCACGTCGCTTAATATTTTCACCAGCGGCTGAAGATGATGGGACGCCGATTACCGGAATACGGCCACCGACGGTCTCCAGGTATGTCTGAGATTGATGATGGGAGTGGCCATGTAGAATCAATTCGGCCCCAAAAGTGTGGATGATCTTTTGGAATGCTTCGGCATCGGTGAGCCTTTTACGCCAGCTGACCACACCGGATTTCGGTGGATGATGAATCAGAACGATGCGAAACAGACCCTTTTGACCGGTATCGATCAGAATTTTCTCAAGTCGCTGCAGTTGGTCATTGCCGATACAGCCAATCGCCAGAAATGTCGAACACGGCTGCGCCGTCGTGACACCGATAAGCGCCACGCCGGCACGCACCCGCAGGCTTGGAAATAGAGTATCTACCGCGGCAACCTCGCCATCGCTGATCGTTGCGCCATCTGAAACCAGATAGTCCGCCCATTCAACCAGACGGCTATCCAACGCGCCGGCAACATATGCATCGTGGTTTCCAGGGATAATGGTCACCCGGGAGGCGGGCCCGAGACGTTCAAGCATTTTTTTTGCCCGGGTATACTCGGCCGGCAAACCCATATGGGTAAGATCCCCGGTAATGACGATGTGATCGGGCCGGGTATCCCGAATATCCTGGATCATTTGTGCCAGCACGTCGTCTTGATGTTCCGCCCGGCGCTTCAGGTGCCATTTAAGGTACCCGAAAAAACGTTTGTTCAAAAATTCAGAAAAACCGCTGGCGTGTGGATACGCCAGGTGAGGGTCCGAGAGGTGCGCCAGAGTAAAGGTGTCGTTAGGATTCATCAGCCAGAAATTGTATATGCAGGTTTCAGCCACCTGATTTGCGGGTTGCTTTACAAAATTACTATTTCACGTATATAATAGCG
>CAZJHF010000348.1:0-4060 GCA_964545505.1 uncultured Desulfobacterales bacterium
AAACTGAATGTCACCCATATCATTAACACCCATGGTCATTTTGATCATGTCAGTGCCAATAAAAACGTCCATGCGGCTACAAACGCACCGATCTTAATCCATTCCATGGATGCGCCCATGCTGGCAAAAATTGCTGCCAGTGCGGCAAACTGGGGTCTTTCCGCAGAAGATTCACCACCGCCTGACCGCAACATAGATGATGGCGATACGATTCGGGTCGGCAATCTGACCCTGACGGTACTCCATACCCCCGGGCATACGCCTGGCGGCGTTTCCCTTTTTTCTGATGGACATGTATTTGTGGGAGATACCTTGTTTGCGGGGTCAATCGGGCGCACCGATTTCCCGGGCGGAGACTTTGAAACCCTGAAATCCAGTATCCAGAACAAATTGTTTACGCTCGCTGACAATGTTCGTGTTTATACCGGGCACGGGCCGGAAACCACCATTGGGCATGAGCGACAAACCAACCCGTTTGTGGGCGCAAATGCAATGTATTAGAACCTATCTCAAAAATAGTAGATCACGCTCCCCGCATGAATGCGGGATTTCACTTCTGATTTTAAAATATTAAGGTGTTCAACAAAGCAAGGCGCAAAACCGATTCAAAAACGGAGTATACACGTTAGTATTCGAGTATTTTGAATCGGTTTGGCGCACACCTTAATCTACCTAGCAATAGATGTGTGATCCATTTATCCTGGAGAACAAAGCCCTTGGGCGTTAGATGCATTTTTAAGATAGGTTCTAGTTTCATTGGAGTACTGGAGTGATGGAGCGCTGGAGTAAGAGATGCCAGTTTTGGACGTTATGCGTCGGCTGTTTTGTATTCGAATCCCTGGCGCTTGAGCACATCATAGTAAATCAGGATTTGCTTAATATAGCGCACCGGTTCTGAACCCCGGCAATAGCCGTACCTGGAGTGCTTATAATATTTCCGGTATTGCAACAGGGGTAGTGTCTGGGCAAGGGACTCCCATTTATTGGGATCGAGTCCCTTTTTTCTGGCAAGTTTGCGGGCATCGTAAATATGCCCCTGACCGGTATTGTAGGCTGCCAATGCAATCAGCAAGCGATCGTTTCCTTCGGCTTTATCATACATGTCGTACAGGATTTTAAGGTGTTGTACGCCGCCATTGATATTCTGGACCGGGTCGAAAAGATCGGTGACACCCAGGCCTCTGGCGGTGGATGGCAAAATCTGCATCAGCCCCCTGGCACCGGCCCGGCTTTTAGCCCAGGGGTTTAAATGGGATTCCTGGTATATCTGGGCAGCAATCAGGCGCCAGTCAAACCCGTGTTTGTTAGCGGCTGCCTTGATAAACGGGCTGTATCGTGAGAGCCTGGTTTTTAGACGGTGGTGAAACGCTTTTAAATCCACATAATCAAAATCTTTATTGTCCCCGTAATATTTCTGGTAAATCTTATCGTACAGACCGCTTTCTTTAATCATCTTGAAAAAGGTATTGATGCGGTCGCGCAGCTCAATGGATTTTGGGTAGACGGCCCAGCCCAATTGCAGACGATCGTTAATCGATCCGGTACTGACCGCCCCCGGGAAATTTCGCCGGTTGATGGATATGATATTGCTGTGGGCAATCGTAAAATTGATTTCACCATCAGCCACTTTTTGAATCAGTTCTTCAGTGGGCAAATCCGCGTGCAACCGGATTGCCAGGTCGATTCCCTGCGCCTTAAGCTCTGCCAGACGTTGCTGATAGGCCGTTCCCTCTCTGACGTCTATGGTTTTACCGGATAGATCCGCGATGGTTTTAATGTGGGCATTTTTTCGATGGGTGATAATTTGCTGGGCCACTTCCATGTAGCCGTCTGAAAAAGCGACCGTCTGCTGGAGATGCGGCATAATGGGCACACTGGCGGCGATAAAGGCGGCTGAACCATGATTTACAGCCCCGATCATGTCATCCCAGCGATCAACAACCTTCACCTCGAGACGCACCCCCAGGTCTGCGGCAAAAGCCTGCGCCAGTTCATACTCAAAACCCATCGGCTGATCACGGTAAAGATAATAACAGTCGGCGGTATTGCGCGTGACAACTGTTATCTGCCCGGTTTTCAATATTTTTTGCAGCGTAACAAATCGATATTCGCCAATAACAGGGCCCAATAAATAATAACCGATGACCCCCCAGATGATCAGAACGGTTATTTGAAAACCGGTTCTCTGGCGTAATATATTGTTAACTGCCGACAAACTCACAATACCACCCTTTTGCGTCTCAGGGGAGCGTTAAATGCCTTAAATGATATCGAAATTCCCTTATTCCGATTTCCGGGTCGTGCTCATCAGAATAAAATATAACAATTTCATTCAGTTATGCAATAAACCCGGCTATACATGTCCATCTGCTGCGACCATCCGCCGCCGGCTTGTTGATAGATACGGACGGTGCCCATGGCCCGATCAGATGGTATGGCCCTTATCCTAATTATTATCGTCTCAAAAGTGCCTAACCTTAAATCATTCGGTGCTAAAAAGCGCCAAGCTGGCACGTTTTTATTTTGATCCCGAGGTGTTCACAAATCGCGCTGATGGCCATTTTTGAAAGACCGTGGCTGCCGGCAATTTCCCAGGCCGTGCGGCAGGGAAGTTTGCCATCGATCAATGCATCGCGAATGGCTTGTTCCAGATCTGGATTTTCAGCCGCATTGGGCGCTACAATTTTTTTGTCAGGTTTGTAGCCAAATAACCCCAGTTGACAATTGACCAGCTCAAATTCCAGTAAATCAGCGGTCTTGCCTACATCAGCAGGTGAAACCTGCAGCGCTTCGGCGATCTCAAAAGCCACCGCGCAGGGGACTTCATTATTTCGGGTCTGCTGGCCGAGAGCGTCTTTGATACGGGCATTGATTTGAGCATCCGAACCGTGTTTGTCAGCAAAAGTTTTTCCATTTTGACGTTTCATATTTGAGCTCCTGAGAATGTGTCTGTGCTATATCTGCGCCCATGATTCCCATCCCGGATGGACCCAGGCGTGCGGCCGCTTTGGCGGCGCTATTTTACTTGAATAATCTAAATCCGTTTGTTAGTGTAAGATGTCTAAACCACTCAATATTTCATTTCTGTTAACGGGCTTTTGCAACCCGCCTACAGGCCAGGCCGGGCGTAAATTGTTGCTTTTCGTGCCGATTTGCCACGTGAAGGCCCGCTTTACAGACAGCCTAATGCGCATTAATTTTTAAATCAAGTGTTAGATATAAGCCCGCAGCCAGCTGCGCCTGGAACACGGGGCAACTATACCACAATTTTACTGGTGGAAAAATAGCCATTTTCATGCCACATTCAAAGATTAAGCGTAAACAGACGCATCAGATTTCAGTTGGCAACGTCAAAATCGGTGGAAATGCGCCCATTCGGGTCCAATCGATGACCAATACGCCAACACCGGATGTGACGGCCACGGTGACGCAGATCCAGCGACTGCAAGAAGCCGGATGCGAAATTATACGCGTGGCCGTACCCGATCAAGAGGCTGCCAGGGCCGTGGCGGCCATTAAACAGCAGATCCATATTCCCTTGATTGCCGATATTCACTTTGATTATCGGCTGGCGATTGCAGCCGCCAAAGCCGGAGCGGACGGGCTTCGGATCAATCCCGGCAACATCGGCGCTTTGAAAAAGGTCAAGGCGGTGGTCGATTGTGCCAAAGACCACAATATCCCCATTCGAATCGGGGTCAATTCCGGATCCCTGGAAAAAGATATCCTGAAAAAATACAATGGTGTCACAGCGGCCGGCATGGTGGAAAGCGGTTTGCGCCACGTTGAGCTGCTTAAATCGTTGGACTTTGACCAGATTAAAATTTCGCTCAAAGCCTCCGATGTGCATCGCACCCTGGAAGCCTATCGCCTACTGTCCGCCAAAACGGACCTGCCGCTGCATGTCGGTGTCACTGAAGCCGGCGCCCTTTATCCCGGCATCGTCAAATCGGCGCTGGGGATCGGAATGCTGCTGGCTGAAGGCATTGGTGACACCATCCGGGTTTCGCTGACCCGCGACCCGGTAGAAGAAGTGCGCGTCGGGTTTGAGATCCTGAGA
>CAZJHF010000349.1:0-4019 GCA_964545505.1 uncultured Desulfobacterales bacterium
ACGCGTTCAGATATCATCATATCCGACACGATTATCCATTATCCAAAAGTGATTCAACCCAATGTGCTCGTTTGCCTGACCCAGGCAGCCTACAATAAATTTTATTCGATTATCCGGCCGGGAGGCTTGCTGATCAGCGACAGCCGCTATGTGCAAACTGAAAAAAAAGTTGATGCCCAGCAAAAAGGGATTGCATTGTATGAAACCGTCATAGAAAAAATCGGCAAACCGATTGTTTTCAATATTTGCATGCTCGGAGCCGTTACGGCCATCGTAGAAGTGGTCAGTCCCGAATCCATTATGAAAGCGCTGGAAAATCGCATTCCAGCAGATTTTCTGAATATGAATCGCAAGGCGCTGGATATTGGGATTGAGCTGGGGGAAGCAGCCCAAAACCGGCTTTAGGCTATCATCTTTTCTCCGAGAGCTGTGTTCCCCCGCAAACTGCAGAATTTCTATTTTTAAGAATACTAAGGTGTTCATCAATCCGATTCGAAATACTCGCGTATTCAAATATAAGCTCCGTTTTCGAATCGAATGCCGCCTTGCTCTCGAATAAAATCTAACGTCCTGAAGCCGGTTTTATTCTACTCTTTTTTCAGAATCTTATATCTTACACCACTCCAGTGCGCCATTACGCCGGCCTGCAATCTGCCCGGTATTTGAGATATCACTTGTTGCACCGACAATCATTTGATTTCCTTGGAATGCCAACCTCACCAGAGCCGTCGTGCATGTTCCTGCGGCAGACCGGCTGCCATCATTTTTTCAACTACAGCGGCAATGTCATAGGCAACATGCCTGACCTCAACGGTATCTTCAGAAGCATCCCAGATCAGATACTTGGCTTTATTGTTTCCATCCCGGGGCTGACCGACGCTGCCGGCACTGATGATATACTTGCGGCGGTTGTCGAGCCTGTTGAGGCCTTCTTTGAGCTGACCGACATTAAAACCCTGACGGCCAAGACTGAGGATGTCCAGAGTATGGGTATGACCGATAAAGCAGCGCTGTTCGGTTAGCTTTTTCAACGCCAATATCTTTGCTTCAGCGGGCAACTGGAACAGGTAGGTCAACACGGAATCCGGCGGAAAGCCATGTACAAACCGACATCCATATGCGGTATAAAAGCGCTTTAGCGTTTTGATGAAATCAATGGACTTGGCGGTCAATAATTTGCGGGTGATATTTAAAGATTTGCGCGCAGCGCGGTTAAACCAGTCCAGGTAGTCGGGCTCAATCAGGGCCAGCTCATGATTGCCCTGCACGGCCGTGATTTTGTACTGGTGGATACGCGTGACAACTCGCTCCGGTTCCGGACCGTAACCGATGTGATCCCCCAGACTGATTACCGCATCAACCCGGGTCTTTTCGATATCGGTTGAAACCTGCTCAAAGGCTTCCATATTGCCATGAATATCGGAAATGATGGCAATTTTCATCTGTGATTCCTTAAATGACCCGGGTGCGCACTTGAATGTAGGGTCCTTCCTCTTTTCGGCCGGGTGCAATCATCTTTTTCAGTGCGTTTGTCGTGACCTAACTTGAAATACCAACACAATTTTCCATGATGTAACCGGTACCCTATGGCGTGGAATTCCCTCGTCGATCAATATCATTGCCTGAGTAAATTAAAATACCAGGTAATCAATTGCGGGCCCAAAAAAATGTAGGCAATGGCGCCGATGGCCAGGAACGGTCCAAATGGCACTTTTAGTTTCATTGAAGTACGGGTCTTTAACATGACGAGCATGCCGACTACCGTTCCGATGGCGGAGGCCACAAATATCGTAAATAAGACACCCTTCCAGCCGATAACAGCGCCCATCATCGCCAATAGTTTGATATCGCCACCGCCCATCCCTTCTTTGCGGGTCAGTACATAGTACAACTGGGCGACGATCCACAGACTTCCGCCGCCGATTAAAATACCCACAATAGACTCAACGAGCGTGACATCGGGCAGGGCCAAACTGGCCGCAAAAAAAATCGGTATCCCCGGCAGGCTAATCACGTCGGGGATGATCTGGTGATCAATATCAATAAATGTGATGACCAGCAGCGTTGCGATAAAGGTAAAATAAATCAGTGCTTCCAAACTCAAGCCATATTTTAAAAATACCCCCACGGCAAAAATGCCGCTGATAAATTCAATTGCGGGGTACCGAAATGAAATGCGGGCGGCACAACGGCGGCATTTTCCGCGCAGGGCAATATAGCTGAAAATCGGTAAATTGTCATAAAAAGCGATGAGGGTCCCGCAACTGGGACACATCGAACGGGGGTGGACAATTGATTTTGATTCCGGAAGTCGATATATGCACACATTCAAAAAGCTTCCGATACAGATTCCAAAGATAAAAACCAAGAATTCGGTCAAATAATTTATTATCATCGGTTAACGGTCCTGACGGGGTAAGCGTTACTTAACAGTCGGCATCATGATCGAATGCGCCAACTTCTCAATTGGAAATAATCGGCGTTACGCGCCTTTAAAATACAACGAACGGCATTATTTTATGGTTAAGTATGTATTTAATAAAAAATTAAGCTGGATATTGTCAAAGAAAAATTTAATCTTATTTTAACGGGTTACATTGCACACACAATCAGGTTGTCCCACTGGGGTTAATTTCGGCCCAAATCGGGTGAACCTTGAATTTTAGGGCAATGCACAGGAGCGAAAATGGCACAAAGCGATACAGACGATCTTATCAGCCTTATTGAAGAAGACAGCGCCAATGCTGAGATACCGATGACTCTTCCCATGCTGCCGGTCCGCGATATTGTCATTTTTAGCGATATGGTGCTACCGTTGTTTGTCGGCCGCGCAAGATCCATCCGGGCAGTTGAAGAAGGTGTTGCCAAAGACGGGTATTTGATGCTGGTCACCCAGAAAGATCCTGCAACTGAAAACCCGGTTGCAGCCGACATCTACAAGATCGGTACAGTCAGCCGGGTCTTAAGGATGCTGAAGCTCCCGGATGGTCGCGTCAAAGCTCTGGTGCAGGGCGTTGCCAAGGCTAAAATCGTTCGTTATCTGCGAAAACAGTCATTTTACCGGGTCAAAATAGAAAAAATTGAAGAGCCGCCTGTCGGCGAAATCGATCTGAACACCCAAGCCTTGATGCGAACCGTCAGAGAAAATTCGGAAAAAATCCTTTCGCTGCGGGGGGAGCTCTCCGGTGATATCAGCGCCATTTTAGAAAGTATCGAAGGACCGGGCAAACTGGCCGATCTGGCAGCATCCAATTTAAAACTCAAAATTCAGGAATCTCAGGAATTGCTGGAGTTAACAGATCCGGTCAAACGTCTCAAAAGGGTAAATGATCTGCTTACCAGAGAACTCGAACTCTCAACGGTTCAGGCCAAAATAGAGTCTGACGTCAAGGATGAAATTTCCAAATCCCAGCGCGACTTTTTTTTACGTGAACAGGTCCGGGCAATTTACAAAGAATTGGGCGAACAAGACGACAAAACCGCTGAAATTGAAGAATATCGCAAAAAAATCAAACGCGCCAAAATGCCCAAAGACGCCGATAAGGAAGCCATCAAACAACTCAAGCGTTTTGAACAGATGCATCCGGATTCTGCAGAGGCAACCGTCTCACGAACTTACCTCGACTGGTTGGTGGAGCTGCCATGGCACAAATCTTCGCGCGACAATTTTGATATCAGCAAAGCCCAGAAGATACTTGAAAAAGATCACTACGGTTTAAAAAATGTAAAGGATCGCATTCTTGAACACCTGGGTGTCCGCCAATTGAACCCCAAGATGAAAGGACCGATTTTATGTTTTGTCGGACCGCCTGGCGTAGGCAAGACCTCTTTAGGCCAATCCATTGCCCGGGCGTTAAAGCGCAAGTTTATCCGCATTTCTCTGGGGGGAATTCGTGATGAAGCTGAAATCAGGGGTCACCGCCGAACCTATATCGGCGCTCTGCCCGGCCGCATTCTGCAGAGTCTCAAGCAATGCCGCAGCAATAATCCGGTCTTTATGATGGATGAAATAGATAAAC
>CAZJHF010000350.1:0-3935 GCA_964545505.1 uncultured Desulfobacterales bacterium
GATCAGATGGAAGATATCGACACTATTTACGCCGGCTATATCGCCGCGCTGTTTGGTGTTGACTGTGCATCCGGAGACAGCTTTGTTGCCCCGGGTATCACGCTGACCATGACCTCCATGTATGTGCCCGAACCGGTCATTTCTTTAGCCATATTTTCGAAGGACAACAAATCGGAAACCAATGTGGCCAAAGCCCTGGGGCGGTTTACGAAAGAGGACCCGACCTTCAAAGTTTTTGTGAATCCCGAAACCGGCGACACGATTATTTCGGGGATGGGGGAACTGCACCTGGACGTTTATATCGAGCGCATGCGGCGCGAGTACCAGGCCGAAGTGACCACCAGTGCCCCGCGGGTGGCCTATCGCGAAACCATTACCCAAAAAGCCGAATTTGACTATATTCATAAAAAACAAACCGGCGGCGCGGGGCAATTCGGTAGAGTTTCCGGCTATATGGAGCCCGTTCAAAATGAAGACTTTGTATTCGAAAGCAAGGTGGTCGGGGGTGCGATTCCGACACAGTACATCACCGCCTGCGAAAAGGGCTTTCGTAATTGTTTGCAAAAAGGCCCCAAAATGGAATTTCTCGTCACCGGCGTGCGAATCGTGATCAATGACGGCGCCTCGCATTCAGTGGATTCCTCGGATATGGCTTTTCGGGCAGCGGCTCGCGGCGCTTTTTTGCAAGGCTATGCCAAAGCCAAAGCGGTTATTCAGGAGCCGATCATGAAAGTGGTGGTGGAAACCCCCACTGAATTCCAGGGTGCCGTGATGTCAACCTTGAACCAGCGTCGCGCAATGATTGTGGGTTCACAGGATGAAGGGCCATTCAGTGAAATAGAAGCCCAGGTTCCGTTGTCTGAAATGTTCGGCTATTCGACAGACTTAAGATCCGTGACCAAAGGTCAGGCACAATTTACAATGGAATTTCTAACCTACCGGCAAGTTCCGCAGGCCATTACTGACGAACTGGTCAAAAAAGCAGCGGCCGAAAAAAAGAATGTTGCCTAAAAATAGTTGCGCGTGCTGCCATACCTGCTATAGATTGGATGCAACGCGCTGATGTCAGGCGTCTCATGGCTGAAATCAAGTGCTTTATAAATAGACATTTGTTTCTGGATACCCGCAAACAGACTGAATTCGGTTTCCGGGTGTTTCCAGTTCAAAACCCTCAGGCCCGTGACAGGGTTGTTGAACGGCCGACTGACAACATCTGTTATATGCGGGAAAGGAATCTCAGCATGCTGAAAAATGAGCTTATCTTAAAAAATCCACTGCGCCGAATGGGTTATGAAAGCGATGATATCCTCAATAAAGGCCAATTCGGAGCGGTAATGGCAAGGGCCGGTGTCGGTAAAACGGCATTTCTGGTCCAACTGGCCTTAAACAGCATGCTCAGAGAAAAGAATGTCCTGCATATTAGCATTGATGATCCCGTCAAAAAAGTCAGTCTGTGGTACAAGGAAGTTTTCAGCCGCATAACGACCCACTACCACGTCCGGCAAAGCAGCCAGCTGTGGGATATGGTTTTGCCCCATCGGTTCATTATGACCTTTCGCGTTGAAGGCTTCAGTGTTCCGAAGCTCGAAGAACGCCTTACAGATCTGATCGAACAGGACATCTTTAAGCCAGATGCGATAATTATTGATGGCGTGCCCTTTGAAGAGCCAATCCAAAGAGACCTGGCAGACCTAAAACACCTGGCGGCCCGCCTTGGAATGCAGGTGTGGTTTGCCATTCGAACCCATCGTCATGAAGAACCCGACCCAAACGGAACGCCATCGCAGTTGGTGAATATCGACGATTTGTTTGAAGTTGTCATCCAGCTGGTGCCGGTGGGAAAAAACATTCAGATAAAGGCCTTTAAAGGACCTGGTTCCAGCGGAGATCAACCGGATTTAATGCTGGACCCTGCCACAATGCTCATACAGGATCAAATCTGATCGGCGGCGGCGTTTGCGCCGATTGATCCGTTGGGCTTTCCCCGGACCTTGCCTGCAGCCTGATTCCCCTGCCCCATATGCCAAATAACCCCAGGGTTGTTATGGCACTAATGGGCCTCATCCAACCAGCAGCCCCAGCTGCGGTTTTAGCCAACATTGAAGCGGATCTTCCTCAAGCATTTTCAACCCCGACCGATACAAGTAACAGGTGTTTGTATACAAGTAACACAAAATGGGTGCTGAAATGGCGATATCCAACAAAGACCGTCAACGAAAATGGCGTCAAAAAAAAGCAACCGGCGGGATGCAGTCGGTTACGGTCCTGTTACCGGCTGAAATCAAAGGCCTTATCGACCATAAACGAAAAGAAACCGGCGCAACGATTGCCCGGATTATCGAAACGGCTTTGATCAACTGGCTGGGGGATCCACAAGAAAAGGCGTATAATTATCAAAAAATTGATTCAAACCGAGAACTTAAAGAATTATCCGTCAAAAATATACAGCAGATGGGTGCGGACCTGAAGGCAATTGCAACGCGCTTTGCAAAAATGACCGGACAGCAAGCAGCTGTTACACGTAACAACAATAGCGTTACAAGTGAGCACAGCAAGCAAACAAAATCCGTATCGGAAGACGTTTTGACCACCGAAATTTACCGCCTGGTTCGGCTGCTTGATAATATGGATGTCAGCGCGGACGAAATCGCCCAGACATTAAACAAGCGCAAATTTAAAACCCTATCCGGCAGCGATGATTGGAAAGCAGGTGATGTGCAGGTGGTTTTAAAGGATATTCATAGAAAATACGGTCATATCAACCCGCTTTTTTCAATAAGCGACCCTTGTTGAGGGTCTTCGCTGATCTGACCCTGCCTAACCTGAATCGGCAAAAAGGATTCGCAGGGTTAGGCGGACATCCGGCATGTCAATAGAGCACAGCCATCCGCATGGTGGATAAACGCGTTGGCGGCAAGATGGATATGAGCGACCTGATCAAATCCCAGCGTTTCATATAAAGCCAGAGCCGGATGGTTGTCCCGAAACGCGATAAGACTTAGCATATTGTATCCATTGTCTTTTGCTTTTTCTTTGGTCAACTCAATCAGCCCGGTGCCGATGCCCTGCCGGCGGTGAGTCGGCTCGACCGCCAGGGCGTCCAGAAACCAGCTTCGGGGGATGTTTACCGTATAAAAATCATTCAGATGCTCAAGCCTCTCGGCTGGAAAAAAGACTCTCATATCAGCGGTGATCTGATGGTAAGCAGACGGGTACGACAATGCCATTGCAACAATATCTTTACCGTTCAGAGCGACAACAGCACTTTGATAAGTATGGGGAAAATGGTCATGCGCCAAATTGTGGGCCATGATCTGGACCGGCGTCATAGCGGGAACCAAATCATGAAACAGGAAATCCACAACGCCATCCGATGCCAGGCTGATGAGTTCTGCAATTCGTAGGCTATCCGCTTTTTCGGCCGGTCGATAGCGCAGCGCCACGCGCACTCCCTCTGAGCGGGTAGGTTAAGCTACAAAGATTCCTTTTTATTTTCAGGCCTATTTTCCGCGGCGGACTGTTGCCCGTATTTGCGACATAAATCCCAGATGGCCTCTTCCAATAAAACGCCCAGTGATTTTTCGACATCAACGGCAAGGTGTTTGAGGGCCTTGATTCGATCGGAATCAAGGCGGGTGGAAAATATTTTTTTCTGGCCCATGGGCTCAGGTTAGCGCTTTTTAGGGTGCAAAACAAGCAT
Organism: uncultured Desulfobacterales bacterium; assembly: GCA_964545505.1. Classification (GTDB taxonomy): domain Bacteria; phylum Desulfobacterota; class Desulfobacteria; order Desulfobacterales; family JAHEIW01; genus JAHEIW01. Next base: position 3,701 of record CAZJHF010000350.1, read on the forward strand.
TATTTGCTGACAAAAGTGATATTGTTAAATATATAATTCTTTATTTCTTTAATTATTCTTTTAAAGTATGTGTTTCACAGGGCCGTTCAAAACCTACCCCAATACACAAAAAAAGGGCTGCAAACTTCAAATATTGTTTGCAAACCCTTTTATTTGGCGTTGGAGGCGGCAGTCGGAGTCGAACCGACGAATTGCGGTTTTGCAGACCGCTGCCTTACCACTTGGCTATGCCGCC
>CAZJHF010000351.1:0-3933 GCA_964545505.1 uncultured Desulfobacterales bacterium
TTCAACAGCCGCAGCCGCAGCGCTTCCTGATCTTCAAAATTCCGCTGCAGGGCGCCCAGTAGATCATCCATGGCAACGGATTTAGACTCATATACATGCTTTTTTATGGCGGAGAGGCTGTCGGTCACCGTGCCAATGCCGCAGCATTGAATATAATTCGTATTATAGCGCGGCCCGCCGTTATAATAGTCTTTACCATTGGCAATGCAATCTGCAATGACTACGGACAGAAACGGTGCCGGCGCATACAGCGCATACATCCGTTCGATATAATTATTGACCTTTATTTTCAGGTCCACGATATAATTAAGCTGCTTGACAAAGGCTTTATAAAGCATGTCAAAATCTTTAAATGTCAGCGGATCTCCGGTTTCCAGCCCGACCGCTTTGCCGGTCAGCGGATCGATGCCATTATTTAAGGTGAGTTCAAAAATCTTGGGAACGTTTAAATAACCGGTTAAAATATAGGCTTCTTTGCCGAAGGCGCCGGTTTCAATGCACCCGCTGCAACCGCCTTCACGCGCATCTTCCAGGGTTTTCCCGGCCCGCATCTGCTGCATGACGACTTCATCGGTATTAAAAACGGAAGGATAGCCATAACCCTTGCGAATCACGCGGCAGGCCGCCTTTAGAAACCGATGGGGCGTCTTACGGCTGATTTGAACATTGCTGCCGGGTTGCAGCAAATGCAACTCATCAACCGATTCCAGCATGATATAGGAGACCTCGTTGACCCCATTGGATCCATCACGCGTCAGGCCGCCGATATTGATGTTGCTAAAATCATTATAGGTACCGCTCTCCAGGGCGGTAACACCCACTTTGGGCGGCGCCGGATGGTTGTTAAACTTGATCCACAGACACTCGATCAATTCTTTGGCCCGATCGCGCTCCAGGGTGTCATTGGCAAGGCCCTTCTCATAAAACGGAAGCAGATGCTGATCCAGATGCCCTGGACTCATGGCATCCCAGCCGTTGAGTTCCGTGATGATGCCCAGATGAACAAACCAGTACATCTGAAGCGCTTGCCAGAAATCCCGCGGTGCCTGGGCCGGTACCCGACGGCAGTTGGCGGCAATGCATTCGAGTTCTTTTTTGCGGTGGGAATCATTTTCTTTTTGGGCCAGTTCCCGGGCCCGATCCGCATGCCGCTGGGCAAAAATAATGGCCGCGTCACAGCTGATATCCATGGCCTTTAATTCTTCGGCCTTCTCGGCCGCAGCGGGGTCATTCAGATAATCCAGCTTGGCCAGACTGTCGGCAATTTCGGCTTTGAAATCCAGCATGCCTTTGCAATAGATAACCCCGTCAAGGGTCGTGTGTCCCGGTGCCCGTTGTTCCATAAACTCGGTGAAGGTTCCGGCTTCATAGGCCTGTTTCCATTGATGCGGCACCTGGCTAAAGACGCGTTCGCGCATGGTCCGGCCGCCCCAATAGGGAACCACGTTTTCCCGGTAGATTTGCATGGCCTCATCGGAAACGCTGTAGCGGGCCATCTCTCTTGAATCCAGAATTTTCAGATCCTCCAGCGAATGGCAGGTCAACTCCGGAAAGGTGGACACCGCCTTCGGGAAAGGCCCGCGTTCACCGACGATGAGTTCATCATCACCGATATAGATTGTTTTTTGTTCGCAAATATTTTTAAAATTCAGGGCCCGCATCACCGGTACTGAAAACTTTCCGTCATTTGCCCTGTAAAATTCGGTGGTCAGCAACGCACGCTCTGCGGAGAGGCAGGGCTGGGCGTTAAAGCTGTGCTCGCGTAATCTGGCAACTCGGTTATTCATTTTCTCTTTCAGCCTCCAATTTTAACCTGCAATCCGAATCCATTGAGCTGTTTGGCAATGTCGGCTAACTGCTCATCGGTGGGCAATCGGATATCCGGCGCAATACATTCCAGCCCCAGTCGGCCGTATTTGCCACGGGCGGAATTGTGAAACGGCAATATACTGATATCGTTAATCCCCGGGAGCGCGGATACATATTCGCCGGTTTGATCGATGTTGGCCGCATCCGTATTGATGCCGGGAATGATCGGAATCCGCACCTGAACCCTGGCACCCTTTTGCGCCAGCAGCTTCAGATTATGCATAATTTTTTTATTGGATACGCCGGTGAACTGGCGATGCCTGGCAGCATCCATGAGCTTCAGATCGTACAGAAACAAATCCGTCTTTTCGGCAACTGCCAGAAGAAGCCCGGTATCGGTATAGCCGGTGGTATCCACGGTTCGATGAAGATCCAGTTCGCCGCAGGCGTCAAGCAATTCTAAAAGAAACTCGGGCTGCATCAGCGGCTCACCGCCGGATAGGGTAACCCCGCCGCCGGACTCGTCATAAAAGGCAATATCTTTTTCAATCTGCCGCAGGACCTCGCCAACCGTCATGTTTTGGCCGACAAATTCAACCGCCTCCGATGGGCAATTTTCTGCACAGGTTCGGCACCCCTCGCATTTAGAAAGATCTGAAATAACGCCTTGCGGGGTTTGGGCGATCACCTTCTGGGGACAGATCTGAATACATTCTCCGCAGGCGATACAGCGCTCCTGACGGTATATTCTTTCAGATGTAAGCGTGATCCCCTCGGGGTTGTGACACCAGCGGCAGGCCAGCGGACAACCCTTAAAAAAAACGGTGGTTCGAATACCCGGCCCATCGTGAATGGCATATTTTTTTATATCAAAAATGACGCCTGTCGTCATAAATAATCCCCGGCCATTAAAATATTTCAATTTGTCTATAAAATTAGGATTGGTAGGTTGAAAAGTCAATGATAATAAAATCTTATTTAACATGTAAGATCTAAGCACGGGTTTTTAATTGCAGTGCGCCGCATATTGGTGTATTTTAGCGGCAGCCGTTTCTAATATGCAGCCCGGCCGAAATCTGGCCCCAAGCACTTCTCCATTTTCAAACGGTTCTGTCCGATACGTCCCGATTACCTGATCCGTTAAGTTGCCCGGCAACCCTGACTTCACTTCTGCCTGAAACAGTTTTCGCTTTCATTGTAAAATCTTATAAGAATTTGATTTGCAACATAACAATTCATTTCACATCCGCGAAAGGAACGATCGCCATGGTTAAAATTCACATCAAAAGAAAAGTACCGCCCGAAAAACTGGCGGATCTGCGGCTGCTGATCAACCAATTACGGGCCCTGACCATGGGCCAGTCGGGCTATATCGCCGGCGAAACGTTGATACGCGTTGACAAGCCCGGCGAAAGCCTGGTGGTTGCCAAATGGCAATCAACTGATTACTGGAAGCACTGGTTTGAAAGCACGGAACGCGCGCAGATTCAGGCCAGGATTGATCAGCTTCTTGGGGAAGAGACAATCTACGAAATCTACGAATACGACTAAAACTGGTTCCTAACCCCTCATCTTTTGCCCGATGTCTTTGTTATGAGTCGCTTCAAAATGCTCGCGTACTCGCGTGTACGCTCCGCTTTAGAATCAACTCATGCCTTGACCTCGAACAAAATCTAATGGTTTAGAAACCAGTTTACGTGTTTTTTAAAAAAGTGCCAAACCGTAAGGCAGAAAAAAGCTCGACACCTTTCGATTTGCTAAGGCTATAGTATGCCGATGGGGGGCTCATAGCAGGCCAGCCACGAAATGTACGCTCGCGCCTTGCCGAACACAATTAATTTTAAAAATCAAACGTGAAGTCCGGCCGATAGGCGGGGCTCTCGACCAAGATCCAAAGATTTAGAAACCGGTTCAACTGTATATATTATTCTCGAAAATTAATGCGAGATATCGTACGCTCTGCTATTATTCCACTTCATGTCTTTTGAGCACCAAAATAGTTTAAGATCAGATGCGAAATCCCGCATTTTGCGGTATACCTCGAACAAAATCTAATGGTTTAAACAACGCGGATAAAGGGTTTATCCGCAGCGACGACCTCACCGACCCTGACGGCCGCCGCGA
>CAZJHF010000352.1:0-3843 GCA_964545505.1 uncultured Desulfobacterales bacterium
GGGCATAATCCACTATTTTTAAGGTAGGTTCATTTTAGCTAATATCTTAGAATTTACTGCAGTAAGTTTACCTGAAATTTTCATCCTTTAAACCTATAGTAAATTATGATAGAATAACTCAGAAATCATTGATTTTCAGACATTTAAGATCATTTTTCAGGAGAAGACATTGGCACATTGGAAGTACCGAGAGGAATTAAGCCGCATTAAAAGGCTGAGGCGTTCCTATTATGAATTGTTAAGGGATGAGCTGGATCAATTTTTGCTGCAGTTCGCTCTGATTAATTCTTATGAAAATTTTTGCGCACATCAAATACGATTTCCTTTTGTTGAAAAGCGGGAGATGAAACCCCGGGGGCGCATCCCGGATCGGGAGTACGAATCTCAGAATGCGTTTCTGGTTATTTTCGTGGAAGATACGGTTCTTCCGGAGCACAAAAAGTACGTTCGCTATTTTGATGTCAACAAAACAACCAAACAGAATTTATTGCGCTTTAAAACGCTTTCCCTTTCTGAAAAGTTTGACCGCAATTGGAAATACCTTGAATCCATCTATTTTAAGAGCTTTCTAAAAATCATGTTACCGGTGGATTATGCTTTGCTCATTCAAGGGGATTCCACCAGCATGAAAAAGAACCGATATGGCCTTACGCATTTCCATGTGCGCATTGATTGGCCGATTACCGAAGCGGCCGAAGATATGGCGCGGAGTTTACGCTATATTTCAAAAGATATTTTCGAAAAGGGTGACAAGTACGCTGAAGATATCCAAAAAAAGTTTTTTGAATTTTATGGACTACCGGTGATGGTGGGGGGAAGGCGAACAGCGGCCATTGTCGCTGCCCAATATCTAAAGCGTATTCCAGGTATCTCCACCGTGTATGTGGGTAGCAGTGAGTCGCGAGCTTTGACCCGAATTTCAGAGAGGGGCATATCCAAATCGGTATTGATCAAACGCTCCATCAAAGAATGGAATGAGATAGCTGAAGCCAATGGATTGACGCCACAGGCATTTAGGAAAAATTATATTGTCGCAAGAGAGAAAAGATGCGGGATTTGCATCTTTCAGGCCAGCTATACGGCAACTTACCATGCGCGCGAGCCTGAAGACGGAAAATTGAGAGACCTCAAGCCGGACCTGCATTGGTTATCGGTGGGCGAACAGCATATCCTACCCAAACCGGGTATTTCGAAATATCCGCCTGTTCCGCTGAACGTCATCTACACCTAATCGAGTTTTCTGCTCGGCAACTTTTATATCATCCCTTTATTTGTGAATTTCTGAATCCCTCGATCACTCATTTAAGCTCTTTCATCATGGCAATTTCATCGCAGTCGGGAAACTTGACGCAGATGATGCAATCTGCCCATATTTTTAAGGGCAGATCGGAGCGTTCGATATGAATAAAATCAAATTGCCTGAAAAAGTCCGGTTTGTAGGTGAGGGTAAACACTTTTTTAACGTTAAATGAAATAGCTTCCTGCAATACCTTTTCGGTAAGTTCCGTTCCGATATTTTTTCCCAGGTGCACGGGTAAAACCGCCAGCGACCGAATCTCGGCAAGATCCTCCCAGCAAAACTGCAATGCACAACAACCGATAAGCTGATCATTGTTCTGATCGGCATATACCCAAAAATCCCTGACATGATCGTATAACTCACTTAAGGGGCGCGCCAGCAGTTCTTCTTTTTTGCCATATTCCTGTAAAAGTCCGTGAATAGCCTTGACGTCTTTAATAGTCGCTTTTCGAATCATTTTTGCACACAATCAATCTATCGTTTATTAAAATTTTGAAAGGTAAGCTATATCACTGTTTGCGCGAAAAATTCAACTCAAATTCGGATGGCTGATATCAGATGTCAGCGGACAGAACGCGAATGGAAGCACTGGGGGCCGAAACAGCCTGTCTTAATCTGTCCTCTGATTTCTGTCTTCTGACCTCTGGATTATTAAACCGGCATCACTGAAGCGGTGACGGCTCTGTGCCTTTTTTAAACAGGGCCACGACCGATGGTGCGGAATTATTTGATTGCGATTGGCCGCTATAAGGATGTATGCGAATTGGGCTGACATCATCGGGGATGTCAAAATAAAGATGGGCCTCATTTTGAAGGGCAACCTGCATAAAATCAATCCAGATGGGCAAAGCTGCCCGGGCTCCGGTTTCGCGGTCTCCTAAACTGCCGCCGCGGTCGCGGCCGACCCAGACGCCGGCAATAATGCGGGGTGAAAAGCCGATGAACAGGGCATCTTTGTAGTCGTTGGAGGTCCCTGTTTTGCCGGCCACGGCTTTGCCCAGAATCGTTGCCTGCCTGGCGGTGCCCTCATTGACGACGCCCTCAAGCATATTGGTTACAATCGCAGCCGAGCTGCGTGAGAGCACCAATCTTTTTTGAGGCCTGGTGCGCCAGATGATACGACCCTGCCGGTCGCTGACTTCCATGATGCTGTAAGGCTCAATTCTTGCGCCTCTATTCGGAAAAGCGGCGTATGCTGCCGTTAATTCAAGCAGGGTGACTTCCGATGTGCCCAGGGCCAGGGACAAATTAGATGTCAGAGGCGATTTGATACCCAGTTGATGCGCGAATTGGGCAACCGACAACGGCCCCAGTGTTTGCAGCAGTCGCACTGCCGGAATGTTTTGCGAAATGGCCAGTGCGTGCCGCAGGGTCATTTCGCCCTTGTATCCCAATGAAAAATTTTGCGGTTTCCAATCCTGACCGTCCTGTGCGCCTCTGTAGACAACAGGTGCATCCAGGATGGTTTTGTTTTGCGCCAGACCCTGCTCAATGGCATACGCATAAACAAAAGGCTTAAAAGCCGAACCCGGTTGACGCAGCGCCATGGTTGCCCGGTTGAAGCGGCTGGTGGCAAAATCTTTGCCGCCCACCATGGCGACAATGCCGCCGGTGGCCAAATCAATGGAAATCAGGGCCGCCTGGGGAGTGGCATCCTCTGTTTGGGCCTGGTGCATTCGCTTGGTCAGGGCCGCAAGCCCGTCCGTGATTGCTTTTTCAGCTGCCAGCTGAAGTTGAAAATTAAGGGTTGTATAAACCGATAAACCGCTTTTATAGAGCCGCGTTGAACCCAGTTCATCTTCCAGAGATGATTTGATGTATTCGACAAAATAGGGTGCTTGTAAGGGACCCGACCGACGGTTGTCTGTGTCGAGCGCTTCATTTTTTGCCTGATGGTAAACCGCATCTGTAATAATGCCGGTATCGTGCATTTGTCGCAGAACGGTGTTACGCCGCTTGATGGCCAGATCCGGATTGACCAGCGGCGAATAGCGTGAAGGCGATTTGGGCATCCCGGCCACCAGCGCACATTCGGACAAAGTCAAATCCTTAACGGATTTGCCAAAGAATATCTTGGCGGCAGATTCAACGCCGTAGGCACCGCTGCCGAAGTAAACTTGATTGAGGTACAACTCCAGGATTTCATTTTTGGTATAGCGGCGCTCCAGTTGAAAGGCCAGGATGGCTTCCTTTAATTTACGGACCAGGGATTTGCGCGGTGTTAGAAAAAGGGTTTTTGCCAGTTGCTGGGTAATGGTACTGGCGCCTTCAACGAATTCGCCGGCTTTGATATCTTTGTAAATGGCCCTTGCAATACCCTTTAAATCGACACCACTGTGTTTGTAAAACTTGCGATCTTCGGTCGCCACCAAGGCTGCTGTTAGATTTCGGGGAATGGTTTCCAGCGGCACGGGTTCGCGTTTTTCAACAAACAGTTCGGCCAGCAGAACTTTGTCGGCAGAATATATGCGGGTTACCGCATCCGGCTTGAAATGTTCAAGTGCGCGGATCTGAGGCAGGTCATGTGTCAGCGCAAAAAATGC
>CAZJHF010000353.1:0-3777 GCA_964545505.1 uncultured Desulfobacterales bacterium
GGAATCATCAGGGTCAGCACCATGGCCAAACCGGAATGGATGGCACCGGCCACAAAGTAAGGCGCAAATATAGTGGTATGCCAGCCGGGCGCAATTCCCAGCGCAAAATCCCAGGACACGACACTGTGCACCGAGATAACCAGCGGTGTCGCCAGGGCCGCAAAGAACAGATAGCCGCGGGTATAATGGCGCCATTGCTCATGGGCGCCGGTCCATCCCAGCGCAAGGATGTTAAAGATTTTTTTACGGGTGCCCTGGGACCGATCCCTGACGGCGGCCAGATCCGGCAACAATCCGGTATACCAGATTAGGCTGCTGACGGCCAGATAGGTGCTGATGGCAATCACATCAAACATCAGCGGTGATAGAAAATTGGGCCACAGGAGCCGCTGACTGGGAATGGGCAACATATAATAGACCTGCCAGACACGTCCCAGATGGATAAATGGAAAAAGCCCGGCAATGCAAACCGCAAAAACGGTCATGGTTTCAGCTGCCCGGGCGATGGGGTTGCGCCATCCGGCCCGAAACAAATGTAAAATGGCCGAGATCAGAGTGCCCGAATGCGCAATACCCACCCAGAAGACAAAGTTAATCAGATAGGTGCCCCAGCCCACCGGATTGTTTTGACCACCGGCCCCAATACCGACAAAAATCTGATAGGTCCAGCAGGCGGCCCCCACCAGCACGCCTAAAAAGCAGAGAGCCACGATCGCCCAGTAGTATCTTTTAGGCCGACTCAAGGTATTCAGGATGGTTTGATCAATACTCGCGTATGTTAACTGTGGCATATGTTATTACTTTCGGTTCATTTAACCGCGAGACACTCGCAGACCAATCTCCGGCCGACCTGGCCGGAGATTACCTATCGGGCCCTTCGGACCCAATTAACCCATTTTAGCAATCAACCGGTGGTATGCGTTGATCAGAATAATAAAACTCAAGTTTATGTTATTTATTTCTCTGCAACAGTTACGGTGCATTTTGATGCAATTATTTTTTTATTCGCGAAGCGAATGACTGTTTTTGTTCGGCCGGGTCGGCCGAACAAAATGTCTGCGTCCGTCTGCGGTTAATAAAAATTTCTATCCTTCCTGCAAAACTTTTTTAAGATAAATCACTGCCGGTTTGGTATTTAAATAACCCATGGCCTGGTAGGCCCGGGGGTCATCCACCATTTGTCTGATCCGACTTCGTCTGTCCATCAAACTGCCGAAAACCAGGGCATCGGTCGGGCAGGTTTGCATGCAAGCAGGAATGACTTCACCGTCGCGGATCATGCGTTTTTCATTCTTGGCGTTGCTGTGAGCGACCTTGATGCGCTGGATACAAAATGAGCATTTTTCCATGACACCCTTGCTGCGAACGGTGACGTCGGGATTGAGCTGCAGGTTCATGGGATCCGGCCACTGCCAGTCAAACCAGTTGAATCGCCGCACTTTGTAGGGGCAATTCTGGACACAAAAACGGGTTCCGATGCAGCGGTTGTAGATCTGGTTGTTAATTCCTTCTTTAGAATGATGCGGCGCATATACCGGGCAGACCGATTCGCAGGGGGCATTATCACAATGCTGGCAGAGCATGGGTAAAAAGATTACTTTTTGCTTTTGTTTCGGATCCTGATAGCGCTCAATGCTAAGCCACGTCATCTCGCGTCCTTCGATGACCCGTTCTTCGCCCACAATGCCGACATTATTTTCAGCATAACAGGCGGCCGAGCAGGCGCCGCACCCGATGCAGCGATCAAGGTCGACCACCATGGCCCAGCGATATTTTTCGTGATCATGGGGCGGATAAAAATCGCGCTTGGGGTCATACCCTTCGGGCAACGGCAGTGTTAAGGGAAAATCTTCCATGGTCAGGCCGGTCCGTTTTGGTATTTGCCCCTGGTTCAAATCCGTCAGGCCGACGGTCAGTGCAAAGGGTCGTTCGTGCTGGGTTCGGCTGCCGTACATATTGGCCAGTTTCAGCGTCCGGCCGGTTGGACGAATCTTAATGCCATCGACTGAAAAGAGGGGGCCAGCCGAATTCTGATCCGCATCGGGCGGCAAGATGGCAATCGGATTGACACCCTTGTTTTGCGCGTAGCGCCCATACGCTTGATGCCCCTGACCGATGCTCATTGTCAGCAGACCGGGCCGTACAAATTTGTTTACATAAACCGCTGCTTCCAAACTGCCCCATTGCGATTCAATCTGGATGATGTCTTCCTGGGCGATGTTATGGGTTTTAGCTGTATCGGGATGCATGCTGACCGGACTTTGCCAGGCTACCCGGGACAGGGGATCCGGGATTTCACACAGCCAGGGTTTGTTGGCACCCCGGCCGTCAAAAAATCGAATGGAAGGCGTTACCGTGAATATCAGACCCGATTTATAAGGTTCCGGCGGTTTCGACAGTACACCCGCTATTTTTTCGGGTGCCAGATTTAGTTTTGCTGAAGCGGCTGTTGCAGTGAGGTCAATTGCGCCACCTGCCTGGAGGAGTTGCACCCATTCTTTTTCATCTGCGATTTTGCGCTCTGTTACCAGTCTGGAAAACAGATAGGTCTTATAATTTTCAGCCGGTTTCTGGTTTCCAAAAGCCGTATCCAGGATGACATCGCCGATATGGGGAGCTTGCGTTAATTTCCCCATGACCGGCTGCAGGGTGGAGTTGACAGCTTGCCAGCCGCCGTATTCATCCCAGGTTTCAAGGGACATGGCGACCGGAAAAATCAGATCAGCCAACGCTGAAGTTTCATCCATGAAATTGCTGAAACTGACCACAAACCGGTCGTCCTTTTCCAAAGCCTCCTGCACGCCGCTTGCGGGCGGTAAACTAAAAGCCGGATTGACATTGTTGAGTATCAAGACGTCAACCGCATCGGTTTTCAGGTAATTAAAAAATTGCAATATCTCGGATCGTGTGGCGGCAATTTCAACCCGGTGGCGATTGTTGAAATCCAGCAATTTTAAATCCGGATCGAGTAGCAGGTTTAATAAATTTACCGCCATGTTGGTCTGCAGGCCGTTTAAATCGCCGGCACCGGTGCCGGGACCTAACACCAGGGGTTTGCGGGCACCCATCAGCTCAATAATAAGTTTTTCATAGTGCGCCAAAGAAAGGCCGGATGATTCCAGCACGCGATCCTGGGTGTAAGGGGCTGTAGATCCAAACAGTGCTTTGCGGAAGGACCATGGCAATTCTTTACCTTTGCGAATATCAAGCGCCTGGCGTACCAGACCCAAGGCGACAATGGATTCGCTGCCGGGGTTGCATGCCATCCAGTGGTCGGCATTGGCACCGGTCAGAGATTGCACCGGGCTCAAATGGTAAAATGGAACTTTTTGACCGTTTTTGAGGGCATGCATGGCCTTAAATTTTTGGGCGTATTCAACCGGTGATAACCAGGTTTCCAGAAAATCGGCGCCGAAAGAGACCAGCGTATCGGCCTGTTCCATACGATAAGAAGGCAGCTCGTTGCGCCCGAAAACTTTTTCATTGGCTGTTTTGAGGGATTCATAGGCAAAGGGCTCATATACCAGCGGTGCCTGCGCGTTCCATCGATTCAGCGCATCCGCAAAAAGGACCCGCAGGCTCTCTCCCACGGCCTCTGTCAGCATGCGGATGCGACCCGGTTCTTTTTGAGAGGCAGCGTGCGTTTTATATTTTAACAGTGCCTGGGCTTTTGAAAATGAGATCGGTTTCCATTTGTCTTTTTCCCTCAGCAACGGTGTTTTGATTCGATCAGGATTATAGACGGCCTGCAAGGCGGCCTGGCCCCGCATGCAGAGC
>CAZJHF010000354.1:0-3703 GCA_964545505.1 uncultured Desulfobacterales bacterium
TCGCAAGTCACAGGTTTGTCGGCTGGGGTTGGTGGATGAAGACGTGGCCTATATCGTCCCGCTTTGTTTTGGGTACCAGGGCAATAGCTTATATTTTCATTCGGCCAGGGAAGGGCGTAAAATTGATATCCTAAAACGCAACGCTCAGGTTTGCTTTGAATTCGACGGCGATACCCGCATCTCGCGCGGTAAAACCGCCTGTGCCTGGGGGATACAATTCCGCAGCGTCATTGGTTATGGTGAAGCGTCCTTTATTGAGGATTCAAAAGAGAAGCGCCAGGCCCTTGATATAATCATGGGGCAATATGCGGATGGCGCTTTTGAATATGCCGCTAAGGCCCTGGACAAAACACTGATTATAAAAGTGGCCATCAGCAGCATGACCGGCAAAAAGTCGGAGTAACGACGAGCAGAGCAACCAGAAGTTTTGAATTTAAATTATCCGCAGATTACGCAGATTAACACAGATGAGACAGTTCAGTTAAAAGCTCTGATAAAATTAGATCTGCAGATAAGCCTGAAGATGGGATTTTTTTATCCACAGATTACGCACCCGCCCGCCTCGCCTTGCGGTCTCGCATGGCGGGCGGGTGCGTAATCTGCGGTTAATTTTTTGTTTGTGTGTCTGTGGCTAAAATTTTATTTAGGGATGGTTTCGTTGTAGCCAGTGAAATGCCAGAAAGAGCCCCGAAATAGTTTTCCCGTCGGCAATTTCTCCTTTTACAACCATCTGCAACGCATCTTCGAGTTTAAGCTGATGAACCTTCAGCATTTCATCATCATCCAGGTTCTGCTCGGCTGATTTCAGGTCTGAAGCCAGAAAAATATGAATGCGTTCATTCGAGCAACCCGGCAAAGGCGTAATGGTACCCAGCTGCTGCCAGCTGGTGGCTGAATATCCGGTTTCTTCGATCAGCTCCCGGCGGGCGCAATTCAGGGGCGATTCTTCTGGATCCAGCGTGCCGGCCGGAATTTCCCAGATGAATTCACGGATCGCGTGCCGGTACTGCTTGATTAAGATAACGTCAGTCGGGTTTATCATGGGAACCATTGCAGCCGCACCGGGATGCTGGATAAAATCCATCCGGGACGTCACACCGTTTTTTAGGGTGTAATTTTCCGATACCAGACTAAATACGCGGCCCTCATGAATGGTCTTGCTACTATTTATGACTGCAGACATTTTCAGCTCCAATTTTGTTGTTTAATGGATGCCCGGCGTTAAGAGGACTATATCATAAAAGGGGCTCGGGCGTAAAAGTAGATTCGATCCGAATATAAATTGTAGGAGCTTATGCGATAACGCTTAAATTGTTGCCGACTGAGGATGAATTGCTCGATGGCGAGAATGGATCTGACGCGTTGCCATGGGGTGATTCTTCAGGGTGGGGAGTTTTTTCCTGTGCCTCCCTTGCTTTTTGCTCCTGGGACTCTATACGGGCTTCAGCTTCTATCTGGGCGGCCTGGGCGGCAACACTCCGGTCTTTGGCTGAAGGCTGGGCCGGCGCCAGCGCTGCTTTTTTAACTTGCTGCATTTTGCGAATGGTGGCCTCGGGGTCGTTTTCTTTGGATGCATCAATCTTAACCTCACCCCCAACAGCATACATTTTTCCGTCCGGACCGTGCTCGTATTTGTAATTGGCACCGCCCATGACAACGCCTGCACCGGCTGCCATATGGGCTCTTTCATGTGCTTTGACCTCCTGGTCCCTTTTTCTCAGTTTCTCGACTTCACGTTTGTCTTCTTCGCCGAGGTCTTTTTCATCCTTGACGCCGGCGCTGTCTGTTTTTTCAGCATTCAACTGCTCGTGCGCTTGATCTGAAATTCTGACCTGATCCTTTTTTTCAGATCGATGGGGCCCATTGGCTTGCATTTCTTCTGTGGATTGCTGATCGCATTTGGAATGCTCACAGGGCGTGAATGAAAAATTTGTATTTACAGGTGTGATCATTTAACCTTCCTGAATTAAGGGTATCCATAAGATTATCGGCAAATTGAGCGTATTACTTTAGCATATTCAATCATTTGGTTTTTCGGCGCTCATGTCAGCATAGAACAATCACCTGACACGGGCTTGCACTTTTTTCAATAATAAGATAAACTATTGTAATATAAGCATATAGATATAAATTGAATATAGGTGGGTGTTGATATTCTGACGGAGTTTGAATTTTTTGCTGGAGGAATCATGCCAAAGAAACCGACGATCAAAACTGCGCTGCCGGGACCGCGTGCTAAAAAGCTAATTAAACTGGATAAAGCCTTTGTTTCTCCTTCTTACACCCGTGTTTACCCGCTGGTGGTTGATCAGGCCGAAGGTCTGTGGGTACATGACGTCGACGGAAATACTTTTCTTGATTTCACTGCGGGTATTGCCGTGAATGCCACCGGCCATTGCCATCCGCATGTAGTCAAGGCCATTCAGCGTCAGGCCGAACATTTGCTGCACATGTCCGGCACCGATTTTTACTACACGCCTCAGATTCAGCTGGCCGAGAAAATGGCATCCATTGTTCCCGGCAATGGGCCCAAACGGGTGTACTTTGGCAACTCGGGTGCCGAGGCCGTCGAGGCAGCCTTTAAGCTGGCACGCTGGCACACCAAACGAGAGCTGAACATCGCTTTTTTCGGGGCCTTTCACGGGCGCACCATGGGGGCCCTGTCTCTAACGGCCAGCAAAACCGTTCAAAAAAAGCATTATAATCCGCTTGTGCCCGGTATTACGCATATCCCTTACGCCTACTGCTATCGTTGTGCCTATAATTTGTGCTACCCTGATTGCGATCTGTTCTGTGTGAAATGGATTGAAGATACACTCTTTCGCACGACAGTGCCCCCTGAGGAGGTTGCGGCGATTTTTATTGAGCCCATTCAGGGGGAAGGCGGCTACATCGTACCGCCTCCGGGGTTCCATAAGGCGATGTATCGCATCGCCAAAAAATACGGCATCCTTTATGTAGCGGATGAAGTTCAATCCGGCATGGGGCGCACCGGGAAAATGTTCGCAATAGAGCATTTCAAGGCCAAAGCCGATATTATGGCCATCGCCAAGGGAATTGCCTCCGGGATGCCGCTTGGCGCCATGGTGGCGCCGGCCAAAATTATGAACTGGGAAGCCGGCTCGCATGCATCCACTTTCGGCGGTAATCCGCTATCATGCCAGGCAGCCATGGCAACCATCGAGTTGTTGGAGAAAAGCCTGATGAAAAATGCGACTGTGCAGGGAAAGCGTCTGATGAAGGGATTGCATCGGCTCCAGAAGACCTATGAATGCATGGGCGATGTTCGCGGCAAAGGATTGATGGTGGGTGTCGAATTTGTCAAGGATCGGGAGACCAAAGAACCGGCCACGAAATGGCGGCCGGCCATTATTCGCAAAGCCTTTGAAAAGGGTCTGCTGATCCTGGGCTGCGGCGAAAACAGCATCCGGTTTTGCCCGGCGCTAACGGTATCGGCCAAGGAAATCGATCTGGGGCTGTCTATTTTCGAAGAAGCAGTTAAGGAAGTCGCAGGTTAGGCCCAAAGGTCAGGCAAATAGCTTGTAGCTCACAGCTGATAGCTCAAAGCAGATACTATGAATAAACGGAACTGGTGAGTATTTTTACCACAGAGGACACAGAGAATTCAGAGTTTTTAATTTTTTTGGTTTACCGGGAGACGGCGGCAAACCAAAATTAATCTGCCCTGGCGGGCACTTTTTAA
>CAZJHF010000355.1:0-3673 GCA_964545505.1 uncultured Desulfobacterales bacterium
AAAAATGCAAAGAGGATGTGTTATGCAACATTTCTGAAAATTAAAACCCAGATAAAGTGGCTGAAAATCATTTTATTACCTTAATTTTCATGCAAGATTAAGGTATTATAGCGCTTTTTATCTGCTGAACAATTCATCAAGGAGTCCAGGACTGAATACACAGGTACTCATTATTGGCGGCGGGGCCACCGGCACAGGCATCGCCCGGGATTTAGCGTTGCGGGGGGTCCGATGCATACTCGTCGAGCAGGGTGATATCAATGCCGGCACCTCCGGCGCCAATCATGGCCTGCTGCACAGCGGGGCGCGCTATGTCTCAGCGGATCAGAGCAGTGCCATAGAATGCCGCAAGGAAGCAGCGTTGTTAAAAAAGCTGGCACCCCAATGTATTGAAGACTGCGGTGGTTTGTTTGTTGCGGTGCAAGGCGATGATGAAAAGTATGTGGCAGATTTTCCGCAGTTGTGCGGCCAGTGTAATATTGCGGTCAAAGAGTTGGAAGTCAAAGAGGCCCGCGAACTCGAGCCGGTCCTTTCCGATCAATTAATTGCAGCTTATGCCGTCAATGATGCTTCGATTGATCCGTTTAAACTTTCTTTAGAGAATATAGCCCAGGCGCAGGGACTGGGCGCTACCTTACTGCGGTTTACCAAAGTCGTCGGGTTTGAGATCAAAAATAAAGAAATCCAGACCACACATCTGCGAGACCTTGTTACCGGCGAAGAAATTATGATCAAAGCCGATCAGGTGGTTAATGCGACCGGCGCCTGGGCCGGTGAGATCGCCACCCTGGCTGGCGTGGAAATTGACATAATTTGCTCGAAAGGCAGTCTATTGGTCACTCACAATCGAATTACGGATCGGGTGGTCAACCGCCTGCGTGCTTCATCCAATGCGGACATCCTGGTGCCCGGTGGCACGGTCTCCATTCTCGGGACGACCTCGATTCGCATCGAAAACCTGAATCAGGTGTATCCCACCATTGAAGAGGTGGATGCCATGGTCGGTGAAGCTGTCAATATGATCCCGACCCTGGAAACGGTCCGATACATCCGCGCCTTCGCCGGCGTACGGCCCCTGATCGGATCACGCTCTGCATCCGATGACCGCAGTGTCAGCCGCAGCTTTGCCCTGATGGATCACACCGAGGACGGCATTGAAAATTTTATCAGCATTTCCGGTGGCAAGCTGACAACCTACCGCCTCATGGCCGAAAAAACAGTCGATCTGGTATGTACCCAGCTGGGTGTTTCCAAACCCTGTCTGACGCGCACAGAGCCGCTGCCCGAATCACAACCCGGTAAATGGACCCAACCCGGTTTGGCCCCCAAATTGTGGATGCAAAAACATGAACCGGATGACATTTTGCTGTGCGAGTGCGAAATGGTGCCCAAAAGCGTAGTGGATTCCATTGTTGATGCAATTCGTGAACATGACGGTCAACCGGATCTTAAGGCCATTGCCCTGCGCAGCCGAATCGGCAAAGGCGCCTGCCAGGGCACCTTTTGCGGTGTGCGTGTGACCGCCTACATGTTTGATCAGGGGGAGCTGACCTTTGATCAGTGTCTGGCGGGCCTGAGAGAATTCCTCGGCAAACGCTGGCATGGACAATACCCGACACTGTGGGACAAACAGCTGGTTCAATCCGAACTTTTGGAAGCCCTGTATTGCGGGTTGTTTGGGCTCGAGTTGTAGATCAACTCGAGGTTTCAGGTTTCAGGTGTCAGTCTTTGGCCCGAAGGGCCTATCGTTGGTCTCGAAGGCTATGAACTGGAAGCGATTTCAGAGTTAAGTCAGGTTACCATGTGACAAGCTGGGCCCTGACACCTGAACCGCCAAAGGCGGAACTTTTTTTGGAAGGAAATACCCCTTAGATGAGCGAACCGAAACGCATCGAATGTGACCTATGTGTAATCGGCAGCGGCCTGGCCGGAATGGCCGCGGCCCTATTTGCGGCTGCCAGAGGCCTACGTGTAACGCAGATGGGGCATACCGGCGAAATTATTTTTGCCAGCGGTTTGCTGGACCTGCTGGGCGTGCACCCGGTGAGTGAGAAGCGCTCCTGGAGCGATCCCTGGGCCGCGATAGATGCCCTGGCACAGGACCTGCCCGATCATCCATATGCGCGCCAAAAAAAAGCAGACATCAAAGCTGCTTTTGATGAAATTCTGGCCTTTTTGGCGGATACCGGTCTTACCTATCACAGAAACATCGATCGGAACACCGGCGTACTGACATCGCTGGGTACAATAAAAACCACCTACGCCGTGCCGCATACCATGTGGCAGGGGGTCAGGGCACTGGAAGAAAAACCGCCCTGTCTGATCGTTGATATTCGGGGGTTGAAGGGATTCAGCGCCCGCCAAATTGTGGCCGCCTTAGATGCGGGATGGCCTCATTTACGATCGGAGCGGATCTCATTTCCGGATAGCGACCATTTAAACGAAGTGTATACCGAACACATGGCCAATGCCTTGCTGCTGCCGCACAATCGCGAGAAGCTGGCACGGGTGATAAAACCCCTTGTAAAAGAGGCCCGCATCGTGGGGCTGCCGGCTATTTTAGGGCTGTATCGAACCCACGAGGTCATATCCCACCTTGAGGAGTTAATTGGCGTCCCGATTTTTGAAATTCCCACGATTCCCCCCTCGGTTCCCGGGCTACGTCTCAAGGAAGCGTTTGAACGGGGGCTGCGCGAAAAAGGCGTTCAATACTTTTCTTTAACCCGGGCTTTAAAGGTGCGACAGACGGCAGGTGGCCGTTTTGAAACCCAGATCGGCCGGGAAGATGTCGAGCACATCGTTGACTCCCGGGGTGTTATACTGGCCAGTGGTCGCTTTATCGGCGGCGGCCTGCATGCTGACCGTACCCATATCCGCGAAACCATCTTTGGTCTGCCGGTCTACCAGCCCGACAGCAGACGGGAGTGGCATCGCCGGGATTTTTTAGACCCCCGGGGGCATTTAATCAATCAGACCGGCCTGCAAATTGATGATGCCTTTCGTCCTGTCGACGATTCGGGCGATCCGGCCTTTGAAACGCTTTTTGCGGTGGGCTCCATTCTGGCCCACAGTGACTGGAAGCGCCTGAAATGCGGTGCCGGCCTTGCCATCGCCTCCGCCTTCGGAGCGGTTAAGGCCTTTATTCGGTTATTTCGGTGATTTGCATTAATGAGGCCACCATCGCCAAGTTGTAACAAATGTTGATATTGGTAAAGCGCAGGCCCTGGAATGCACCAATTGTCTCACCGCTAAGATGCAAATCTGCAATACTCCAAAATTTCATATTCCATCCGGGTATCCAAAAGTTTTATATACTCACCAAATTACATATAGGCACGAAACCCACAATTTTAGGCAAGCCAAAATTGATTTCCTTTCCTGATGTAATATGCAGTCAGACTCCTCTGCAGTCTACAGTTCACCGATGATGCTTGAATTTACCGAAATTTGAATTCCTGGTTGATTGCACATTTTGTTTCGAGTATCCAGATATTGTCTGAAATATTCTCGTTTAATTTGATATTTGGACATCTCTCAATGTATAAATGTTTCAATAAAATTAGAAACTAGGTGGTGATTCAATGAAAAAAGAATTTGGATCAAATTATGCTTCGATTTCAGATGTTAATTTTACAGCCAAATACCGGGCAAGTTGTTACTGCAATGCGGTACA
>CAZJHF010000356.1:0-3659 GCA_964545505.1 uncultured Desulfobacterales bacterium
AGGGCCATTTCAAATGAATTTTTCATCATGCTGGCATAGGTATAGGCCTCTGAATGAGGGATGCCGATAATTATGGGTTCAGGCTCAGAACCGGTCACCGGGGCGGCTAAAACGGTGACAATTGCAGAAAAGATGACCAGACAAAATGAAACTTTGAATGTCAGTTTCATGATCCACCTCCCATCACGGCCGAAAAGGCAAATAATAGATCAGTGGAAAAACATCATTCCGGTTGGCCCTGTAAGGACGGCCAGTTTCCTTAAACAGCAGCCAACGCTATCTAAAAGCAAAATAGCCATTGAATGAAAGTGATCCTAACCGCTGTCATTCAACTAAAAGGGTGAGGTGGGTATCGATGCTATTCAGCACAGAAAGGGCTATTTGCAACAATAAGGTGTTCATACCTACAAACAAGGGGGAAAACTGTCAATTAGACGATTTCTGATTTTTTTGTCAGATATTTTCTTACACATACATGCATGATTTACAAATAATAAAACACCATCGGCTAAGTTCAATTTGCGGCAGAAGCGTCTCGATCAATTTTATCAGACAATTCAGGCACATAAGACTTGATCTTCCGGCTGACTTTTTTTAACCATTTGCTATCGAAATGCGGTTGGTGTAAATAAATAAGTGTTAAAATGACCGATGGAACCTATCAGGCATTTGTCGAAAACGGGTAATCGGCTTTTGTGTACCGGAAATATAAATCATGAAGCTTCGTATCATTTTAGTCGTTTTGTCTTTGCTGGCCTTTTTATCGGCTTCCACCGGCGGGTATCTGTATTATTCCTCATTAAAAGAATCTGCCCTTAAAGAAGCTGAGCGACAGGCAGATCAGCGCCTGCGAACCATTAAAAAAAATCTAAGCATTTTCCTTGCTGAAAACGTCAAACCTGTCAAAACCCTGGCCGGCATGCAAGCGCTTCAGCTGGCCCTGGCCCAATCCAATGCAGAAAACCTGGCTGCGGCCAATGCCACCCTGGACCATTTCAAGAAAACGCTGGCTTCGGATGAGTGTTACCTGATGGATCCCGACGGCAATACCATTGCCTCCACCAATCGTGATGCCCCCGATAGTTTTGTGGGCCAAAACTTTGCTTTTAGACCCTATTTTAGAGATGCCATTTCAGGTTACCCCGCCACCTATTTGGCGCTGGGCACCACATCCGGCAAACGCGGCGCCTATTACAGCCATCCCGTGTATGCGGAAAACAGATACGCCCCTGTCGGCATTGTGGTGATCAAGGCTTCCATCGAGTTAATTGAAAGCCAGCTGGGGGCCGAATTGGACGAAATTGTGCTGGTCAATGATCCCAACGGGGTTATTTTTATTTCCAACCGCAAAGAATGGCTCTATCATCTGTTGTGGAAATACAATCAGAATAATATCCCTTTGATCAAACAATCCCTGCAATTCGGCACCGGCCCCTGGAATTGGACCGGTCTGGAATCCAGAGATGATCATATCCTGGACCGTGACGGCAATGCCTACCAGATCCAGGTGGTGGAACTGGGATCAAACTATCCGGGGTGGAATGTGGTGCATCTGCGCAGGCTGGATGCCATCACACAGGCCGTCATCGAGCCCCTGATAAAAACCACCGGTCCCATCGTGCTGGCGCTGTGCGTGCTCATCGGCATAGCGGTTTTCTTTTTATACCGTCAGGCCAGTCACGAGATCCGGCAGCGCAGATCAGCACAAACAGCGCTGCGCAGCAGCGAGGAACGCTTTCGATCATTATATCATCACACGCCGGCCATGCTGCACTCCATCGATCCGGAAGGCCGCCTCGTCAGTGTCAGTGCTTACTGGGCAGAGGTTATGGGCTACGGTCGCGAGGAGGTCATCGGTCGCAAGCTCACTGACTTTTTTACGCCGGATTCCCGCGAATACGCTGAAACCACAGTCATCCCTGAATTTTTCAAAACCGGGTTCTGTCAGGATATCCCGTACCAGTTTATTAAAAAAAATGGTGAAAAAATTGACGTCCTGCTTTCGGCTATTGCCGACCGCGATACCAAAGGCAATATCGTCCGATCTTTAGCCGTCTCAATTGATGTCACCCAGCGAAATCGCGCCGAAGAGGCTTTAAAACAGGCCAAAGAAGAGCTCAGTCTCTACTCCAGGGATCTTGAACGTCTGGTTCGCAAGCAGACCGAGGAAATAACCAATATTTTAACCTATACGCCGGCGGTTGTTTACATCAAGGATAAAGCCGGACGTTACACCCTGGTCAATACCCGCTATGAAGAATTGTTCGAGGTCCGTAACACCGAAATCCGGGGCAGAACCGACTATGATATCCTACCGCAAAAAGTCGCCGATCAATTCCGCGCCAGCGATGCACAGGTTTTGGAAGAAGCGCGCTCTTTGCAGCTTGAAGAACATATCCAGCAATCAGACGGATTGCATACCTATCTGGCCGTGAAATTTCCGATTTATGATGAATCCGGTGCCATCAGCGGCGTATGTGGGATCCTGAATGATATCACCGCCGTCAAAAAAGCCCAAACGCAATTGCGCCGGCTTTCCGGCAGCATCATGGCCAATCAGGAAAAGGAGCGCTCCGCCATAGCGCGGGAACTACATGATGAGCTGGGGCAGGTCCTGACCGCCCTGCGTATGGATTCGGTCTGGATGCATGAACGCTTAAAAAAAGCGGACCCCAAAGCTGCTCAGCGCGCCTTGACAATGTGCAGGCTGATCGATAAGAACATCGAGGATGTGCGCGGGATGGCGTTTCGTCTGCGACCCGGCGTTCTCGACGACCTGGGCCTGGTGGATGCGCTGGAGTGGTATACGGCTGACTTTGAGAAACGCACCGAAATTGCTTGTGTATTCGAACACAACGATGTTTCGAGCCTTGACGATGGCATTTCCACTGCCGCCTATCGGATTGCCCAGGAAGCGCTCACAAATATTGCGCGACATGCATCTGCCAATCATGTCGATGTCGTTCTTAAAACCAACGATGGTCTTCTGACGCTGGCCGTGGTCGATAACGGCCAGGGATTTGATGCACTTCATTTGTCTGAATCCGAAGGACTGGGTGTGGCCGGTATGCGCGAACGCGCTGCATTGGTTGGCGGTTCTCTGGACGTTCAGTCGCAACCCCGCAAAGGAACCCGGGTGTCTTTTAAGGTCCCGCTTGACGGTCAGCCGGGGAAAGCTATTGAATAATGAATAATGAATATTTAAGGTTCGCCTGCGGCGGATCAATTAAAAAAACGGCGGAGCGGAGCGACATCCGCAAATATTCAATATACAATATTCAATGTTCAATTCATTACTAATTACCCTCTGATAAGGAGACAAGCTTGATAAAGGTACTGCTGGCTGACGACCATAGCATTGTGCGTGCCGGGCTGCGCCGCATTGTCGAAGAAAGCGGTGATATGCAGGTGGTCGCTGAAGCCGACGATGGCCGCGAAGCCATTCAGCTGGTTGAGAAAGAAAATCCGGATGTGGCCGTTATCGATATCTCCATGCCCGGGCTTGATGGTTTGGAAGTCATCAGCCAATTACAAATCCGCCACCCGGACTTGCCGATATTGGTGCTGACCATGCACGAGGAGGGGCAGTATGTGGTTCGCGCCGTTCAGGCCGGGGCCATGGGTTACCTCACCAAACAATCCGCACCGGAGCAGTTGGT
>CAZJHF010000357.1:0-3651 GCA_964545505.1 uncultured Desulfobacterales bacterium
GGGTTTCAAATTTAAAAATTAAAACCGATAGAATTCCTTGAAATTAAAATTAATCCTTTTTTGAATTTGAAACGCTCGACTTTGGATGGCACAATGTGCCATAGCTTTCCAATTGACACATCAGCCAGTTTTTCCTAAGATGGGACACGATCTTAGATATAATCTAAATAGGCCCATCCAAATTCCTGCAATCTTAATTTAGCACAGGAAGACTTTTCAGTCAGCGGTCATTTCTATTTCACCTCAACGAATTCGATTATTAAAAGGGTGTGATGATCCGGGGGTTGTATGAATCAAAAAGCGAAGTCCAAAACGACTCCACAACAAACCCTTCTGAGCCTGATTATACTGGGAATTCTTGCTATTATCTCCGGCAGCGTTTTTTTTGCTCAATTTAACTATCATCCTGCGGTTCAACAGATGGCTCCAATTTTGGCAGCCGGCGATATCCCCCTAACAGCCCCTTCGGCTTCCGCCGAAACATCATTAATCCCTTCACTACCGGGCCTGTCAACATTGAGCCCCCCGGAAACCTTTGACGCCGCAACCCTTTCAGATAAAATCAACGGAAAAGCAGAATTGTACCTGTCGGCCGGTTTTGTTCGGCTCCACAGCCAGCGTGTTAAAGACCCAACCGCTGGGGATGTGTGGATGGAGGTTTTCGTTTACGACATGCAGACGCCGCAAAATGCATTTTCTGTTTTCAGTGCTCAGCGCAGAGATGATGCCCAAACCCTGGATGTCGGACAATATGCCTATCAGACCCCAAACGCCATATTTTTCGTTCACGGCCCTTTTTACGTTGAGATTGTTGCTTCCGATATTTCCGAAACCATCAGTCGACCGATGATTGCGTTTGCCGAAGCGTTCATCGCAAATCATGCCATTCAGACCCAAACCATCGGCGAAAAGGAGCTTTTCCCTGAAGAAGGCCTGATTCAGACCAGCATTTCACTGGTGTCTGCAGATGCGTTTGGTTATGACCGGTTCGACCAAATCTTTACGGCCACCTACAGGCTTCATGACAGCGAACTCATGGCCTATTACTCCCGCCGAAAGACCCCCCGGGAAGCGCAAGAACTGTCATCGAGTTACCGGGATTTTCTGGCAGCATTCGGTGGCAAATCAGCTGAATCCGATCTGGGAATCAAAACGGCTAAGATGATTCATATTTTGGATACCTATGAGATTGTATTTTCCCATGGCCCCTATCTGGCCGGCGTGCGGGAAGCCACTGATAAGCAAGCGGCACAGGAATTGGCCCTGCAATTGTTTAATCGAATCAAAGAGGCCCCCCGTGAATGACGGCCCGGAATATAAAATAAACCGGCGCCAATTTATGGCGCGTGCGGCCAAAGCCGGCGTATCCATTCTGGCAGCCTGTTCGATCAGTTACTGGTTTTATGACAGCACCGCACCCGGCCGCTCAGCGGAAGATACGGCCGGGGTTCAGATACCCGATTTTTCGATGCCCCAGCTGGGCCAACGCATGAGCATTGTTCGCGGCAGCAGCAGATCTGAAACCCTGGAACTGGCCCTAAAATCCATCGGCGGCATGCACAGCTTTATCAAAAAGGGAGACCGGGTTCTGCTGAAGGTAAATGCCGCCTTCGCATCGCCGCCCATTCTTTCCGCGACAACCCATCCGGATATGGTTGCCGCGATAGCCCGTTTGTGTTTTAAGGCCGGTGCCGCATCGGTCATGGTAACCGACAACCCGATCAACGATCCGGCCAGCTGTTTTCGGCTAACCGGAATTGAGCAGGCAGCCCGTACTGCCGGGGCAACTGTTCTCTTCCCACAAAAAGAATTTTTTAAGCCCTTCAGCCTGGTTGACGCACAGCTGATTCGCAATTGGCCGGTTCTGTATGAACCCTTGAGCAGGGTTGACAAAATTATCGGAACCGCGCCGGTCAAAGATCATCATCGTAGCGGCGCTTCCATGATTATGAAAAACTGGTATGGGCTGCTGGGTGGGCGTCGCAATATTTTTCACCAGGATATTCACACGATTATCAAAGAACTGGCAATGATGGTAAAGCCGACCCTGGTAATTTTAGACGGCACCACCACCATGATGCGAAACGGTCCGACGGGCGGCTCACTTTCGGATCTAAAGCAAACCCGCACGATGATCGTCAGTACCGATCAGGTGGCAGCCGATGCTTTCGGCGCCACCCTGCTCGATAAAACCGTCGATGAGCTGGCCTTTATTAAAAAAGCCGCAGCAATGCGCCTGGGCACCGCTGATTTTCAATCACTGAATCCGGTGATGGAGTCGATATAAAGAAAGGCTCAAGGCGCAGGGCACAAGGCAAATAAGGAATCTGTTCCATTTTCAACCATGGGCCGTGTGCCCTGAGCCTTGTGCCGATAACTTAAATAATACAATGCGTTTAGGAATACTGCATTCTGATTTAAGGCCTTCATTAGCAGAAATGAAAATATTAACGACAAGACGAATCTGCCAGGTATTTTTTTTCGTTCTTTTTCTCTGGTTTTGCCTGGCAACCACCCTGGGAGAGCACTGGTGGCAACTGCGTGGATGGCCGGTTAATTGGATCATTCAATTGGATCCGCTGGTGGGTCTCGGCACCCTGTTAACCACCCGGACGCTCTATGCCGGTCTTTTGTGGGGCCTTGCCACGGTGGTCCTGACGATTGTACTGGGCCGATTTTTCTGCGGCTGGTTGTGTCCGTTCGGATCCCTGCATCAATTTATCGGATATCTCGCCAAACGCAAAAGCTCAATCAAGAGCAAACGGGTGCTCAATCGATACCATTCGGCGCAGTCTCTGAAATATTGGATCCTGGTCTTTCTGCTCACCATGGCCATCGCTGAGCTGGCGATTGATGTGATCCGTTTGCCGCGCAGCACACCGGTCGGATTCGCAGCGCTAATCGCTCTGGGTTTAGCCGCCGTTATCGTTCTGGCGATCCGACAGGCAGCACTGAATGTTAAAAAAACGATCGCCGGTGTTTTGATCGTCACCGGCGGCTGGATTTTGATCAGTTTTTTATTCTATGGGGACTGGCGCCCGGTGGCATCGCTTCAAATCGGACTCTTGGACCCGATCCCGCTGGTGTACCGATCGATCAATTTAATTATCATGCCCCTTATCGATCAAACCACCCTTATAGCTTCAAGCAGCCCGCGTCTCTATGCGGGCACCTGGCTGATCGCATCCATCTTTCTGGTGTCTGTCCTGTTGAATTTGATCCGGCCGCGTTTTTACTGCCGTTTTGTCTGTCCCCTGGGAGCCCTTTTCGGAGTGCTGGGCCGCTTCGCTCTATGGCGTATCGGTAAATCCAGAGAAGAATGCACCGACTGTCACCTGTGTGAGAAAAATTGTGAAGGCGCCTGCCAGCCCACCAACCAGATTCGAATTACAGAATGTGTTCTTTGCTTGAATTGTATGGACGACTGCCATCATGGCCTGATGGGCTATCACACTGCTCGGTCTGCCGGTGGCGAAATCATTTCACCGGATCTGTCCCGGCGGGAATTTGTGACCTCAGCCGTCTCCGGCGCTTTTGCCATACCGCTCTTGCGGATCGGTGGCAACCCAGGGCCCAACTGGAATGCCCGCCTGGTACGACCACCGGGCAGCCTGCCGGAAAACCAGTTCCTATCGCGCTGTATAAAATGCG
>CAZJHF010000358.1:0-3621 GCA_964545505.1 uncultured Desulfobacterales bacterium
TAAACTCCCTGGGTTGTCAGGTCAATCTATGGGAAATGTGCAGGACATCATAAAATTAAAATTTTACGTGTTGAAATTCGAAAAAATTCGAACAGCTGCGAAATCTTACCTGAATTCTGCCGAGATTTTATCAGTCATTCTAGCTAAATACTCAAATTTAAATGTCATCTGCAATTTTCCAGGTGATTAATTACCTTTTACACAGCGCTTGATATTGAAAATCTGTCCCGCTACAATTTCCGGCATCAATCGATTCCATGGGTGGTGCGGGCAATGATTTCATCCTGTACATCTTTACTCAGGGATACGAAATAGTCACTGTAGCCCGCTACGCGGACAATCAGAGATTTAAACGCATCCGGATCTTTTTGCGCGGCCTGCAGGGTTTCTTTGGAAACCACATTAAACTGAATATGGTATCCACCCAAAGCAAAATAGGTCCTGATCAGCGCGGCAAATTTTTCCAACTGTTCGCGTCCTTCAAGAATGGCCGGTGCAAACTTCATGTTGAGCAATGTGCCGGCGGTGCTGGCGTGGTCTACTTTGGCCAAGGATAAAATTACCCCGGTCGGACCGGATATATCCTGCCCCTGGACAGGCGACACCCCTTCGGAAAGCGGCCTGCCGGCAAAGCGGCCGTCCGCCGTAGCCGCAGTTGTATGTCCCATGGGGATATGCGTGGTGGTGGGAATCATGTTGGCGGAATAGGTCTCGCCGAAGAGGCTGCGATGTCCTTCTAAAATTTCGCTGAAACGCGTAACGATTTTAGCGGCAATTTCGTCGACCGCATCATCGTCATTGCCCATTTTGGGCGCCTTGTTCCAGAGTTGTTTTTGCAATAACGGATGAGATTCAAAATTTTCCAGCAGCGCCTGGCGCAAGTTGACAAGATCGTATTGTTGTGTGTCGAAACAAAATTTTTTGATTGCCGCCAAAGAGTCGGCCAGTGTTCCCAGACCGACGCCGCACATCATCGGTGCGTTATAGCGCGCGCCGCCTTGATGAAAATCTTTTCCCCTGGTAATACAATCATCCATCACCAGAGAAGTAATTGCCGCCGGGCAGATCTCTGCAAACGCTTCCCTGGCAGCATTGTCATAATCCACTTTTAAGGCAACGGCTGCTTCGAGCTGGTGAGAGAATGCCTCCCATAAATCCTCAATACATTTAAAGCCCTCCACCTTCCCGGATTTCGGCCCCAGCCGTTTGCCGGTGGTCATGCTGATCCCGTTATTGAGGGCCAGCTCCAGGCATTTGGGCAGGTTTATATAACCAGAAGAAGCCATGTTGTCACAGCCTTGGGCGTTTACTTCAACGCAGCCGTTAATGCCTCCGGCGCGTGCATCGGCAAAACTTTTTCCTTTGGCCAGCAGACTCAGAAGCTTCACATCGTCATTAAACACGGCGGGCATGCCGGTACCTTCACGAATGACTTCGCATGCCCGCAGAACAAAGGCCCTGTCGGTCTTGGAGCTGATTAAACATGATAACTGGGGTTGGGGCAATTTGAGTTTCTCCAGAGCATTCAGGCACATATAGGAAACCGCATTAGTGCCATCACGCCCATCGACTGTCAGGCCGCCGATATTCAGATTTTGAAAGTCGACGTAAGTATTGCTGGCTTTGGCCGTGGCAGCGGCCTTGACGACAGTCAATTCGTTAAACTTGATCCATAGGCAGTCAATGAGCTCCTGGGCCGCGGCTTCATCGATGCGATTTGCTTTCTGATCTGTTTCGTAAAAGGGGTGAATGTACTGGCAAAAACGGCCCGGGGATATCGCATAGGAATTGCTCTCAAGATTCAGGGCCAGATGAATAAACCAAAACGACTGGAGCGCTTCATGAAAGCTCTGAGCTGGTTCCTCCGGAACACGACGACAAATGCCAGCAATGTATTTGAGCTCTTTTTGACGTTTTTCATCCTCACACCGGATCGATAACCCGGCAGCGAGATCAGCATACCGATGGGCGAAGGCGATAATCCCATTTGCTATGATAATCAGCGCCTGGTAAAAGGTCTTCTTCTGAGAATAATCTTCAGCGCTGGATTTCAAACTCTTTTTGCAAGCTGCAATTTCTTCCTTAAGGCCTTTGAGTCCTATTTTGAGTACCTTTTCATAGTTTACCGTAATGTGCCCTATGCTGCGATCGAGGTAATAGTGAAAAAACAGCCCTTCCTCCGCGCCGTTTAATGCCTCGTGCGGGGCAACCGATACAATGCGGTCAAAGACTGTGCGGCCCCGCCACTCAGGTATAACTTGCTCACGGATCGCCCTTTTGGTGTCCGTTCCGACTTCAAATGGCGTCTCCTTGCGATGGGCCATGGTGTCAAGTTCATCTTCGAGCCACTGCACATTAAACTCCGGATATAGCGGCGAACCTTTGGCCATGGGAACCTTGCAGCCGACGATCAATTCGTCTTCGCGAATAACGGTTTCAACTTTGCGCAGGATATGATCCAGTGCCATTGCCCGTTGAATCTGCACTGGCTCTCGATCGTTGCTGCGGTAGGCATCGGTCAGCAAAAGCGCTCGCTCTGCAAACACCTCAGGGGATGTTTCAACCAAACGCCGGCACAACCGCTCAATTCTGGCCGTAGCCGTTTTTCTAAACACATTGTCGCTGATACTTATATCCAATATCTTTCAGCCCTCCTGCTGCTAAAGTCCGGTATGAATGCCGGCCGATGATCCTACCGGAATTCTGCCGAGATATGATCATTTACGCCAAAGAGGTACGAAATCAATGCCGCGCGCATCCACATGCCATTGCGCTCCTGTTTCCAGTAGGCCGCACGCGGATCTTTGTCGACCTCAACTTCGATTTCATAGCGGCGCGGAAGCGGGTGCATAATGATGCAATGGGATTGGATCACCGACAGGTGCTCTTTGGTGAAATGAAATTGCGGGTAGATGTCGGATTCTTGCGCCGGGGCTTCCGCGTATTCTTTTTGAATGCGGGTCATGTAAATGGCGTCCACTTCAGGCATGACATTGGCAAAATCTTCGGTTTCATGGAATTCGATGTTGTGTTTATTCAGAAAACTTTTGATATCGTCTCTCATCCGGAATATTTCCGGTGAGACAAAATACAGCTTGATATCTTTATAGTTTCGCATCAGATAGCTCAGCGAGCGTACTGTGCGCCCGCGCTTTAAATCCCCTACCATGGCAATTTTTTTATTGTCCAGGCCGCCGATGTTTCGAAAAGAGCGCTCCAGGGTGTAGATATCGAGCAGCGCCTGGGTGGGGTGCTGATCGGGCCCGGAACCGCCGTTAATGACGGCGACGGGCGTTTTGTTTTGATTTAAAATCCAGGAAGTTTTTTCGGCAAAGCCTTCTTCCGGGTGACGGATAATGATTAGATCCACATAGCTGGCAAAGGTGCGAATGGTGTCTTCCTGGGATTCGCCTTTTACCTCCGAGCTGGTGGTGGTCCCTCGGATTTCGGATATTTTCATGCCCAGGATATGGCAGGCGTTTAGAAACGAAATAAAAGTCCGGGTAGAGGGCTGTACAAAATAAAGCATGGCACGCTTATGGGAAAGCAGACTGCTCAGCTTTTGGGCCCCCATTTTGGTCAGGGCCATGCGGCGAATCTGGGTGGCCAGCAGGCACATAT
>CAZJHF010000359.1:0-3584 GCA_964545505.1 uncultured Desulfobacterales bacterium
GGAATCTAACGACTTTCTAATATTTCGAAAAAAATACCCGCTATACAGCAGCATTTATCTGACAGCGATCTTTCAGAAAGGTAGCACGAATGAAGGTTGGAATTGTGGGTTGCGGTTTTGTGGGCAGCTCAGGGGCCTTTGCCATCGCACTTGAAGGCAAAGCCAATGAACTGATACTGGTCGATCTGAATGCAGAACTGGCCCAGGCCCATGCCGAAGACATCCTGCATGCCACGCCTTTCAGCGAACCGATCCGGGTGGCTGCCGGTGATTACCCCATGCTAAAAGGCGCTGCGATGGTTGTCCTGGCCTGCGGTGTGGGGCAGAAACCGGGCGAGAGCCGCCTGCAGCTGTTACAGCGCAATGTAAAAGTCTTTCAGAATGTAGTTCCCCGGATTCTCGAATATGCGCCGGAGACCATTTTGCTGATTGTTTCCAACCCGGTCGATATTATGACCCAGATGGTGACCCAAATCTCCGGTCTTCCATCCCAGCGCGTCATCGGTTCCGGCACCATTTTGGATACGGCTCGCTTTCGTACCCTGCTGGCCGAACATCTCGACCTCGCACCGCATTCTGTGCACGCATATGTCCTGGGCGAGCATGGAGATTCGGAAGTACTGGCCTGGTCCACCGTCAAAGTTGGCGGTGTGCCGGTTGAAGAATTTGCCACCCAAATCGACCGGCCGATAACCAAAGAGATTAAGGCCAAAATTGACGACGGTGTACGCAACGCGGCCTATCGGATCATCGAGGGTAAAGGCGCCACCTATTATGGCATCGGTGCCGGCATCGCCAGAATCGCCCGCGCTATCGGGGATGATGAGGGTGCCGTGCTGAGCCTTTCGAATATCGATGGGATTGACGATGCGTGCCTTTCCCTGCCCCGGGTGCTGAAAGCCGGCGGAATAGAAACCACAATTCAGCCGATGCTCTCAGATGAGGAAGCAAAGGCGTTGCAAAATAGCGCTGAGGTCCTTAAAAAAGCGGCCGCCGAGCTTAGCATCTGATTGCTCATGGAAAAAGGGCTCATTTAGAAAAAAATCAAAGCGTACGAAAGGGGCGCAAAACTATTTCAGCATTGCGAAAAGGGGGTCAGGGATGACGATGAATAGTATCATACATAAATTCGAGCGGTTCATCATTTTGTCCCTACTTGTGATGATGATGGTCGCATTGTTGGCTTCGACTGTCGAACTTGGCATCATCCTGGTTCAGCAGCTGCTTGAGCCCCCGCTACTTCTCCTGGACGTTAAAGAGATGTTGACGGTATTCTCCTTTTTTTTGATGGTCTTGATTGGTCTGGAGCTGGTTGAAACCATCAAAGTGTATTTCGTGGAAGATGTTTTTCATGCCGAGGTGATCGTGCTGGTTGCGATAATTGCGGTAGCGAGAAAGATCATCGTGATTGACTACAAATTAGTAACGTATGAAATGTTGCTCAGCATAGCTGCACTTATGCTGGCTCTGACTGCTGGCTATTTTCTCGTCAAACGAGCTACATCGCCTTCGGGTTACGAATTACCCGGCGATGACAGCGACAATGCGCGTTCGGTAAAGGATTAAGCCAATCTCGATGATTATAATTGCCGCGGGACCGATACAAAATGATAGCGCCTCATGGAGGTTGGGAATGAAACTCGCTTTGCTCCCAACAGTTGTATATCGTTTGGCAGGTAGGATCCCAAAATTATTATTGCTCTGCTCAAGGACAAAATGAAACCGTTAAAGAAGGCCAAAAAATTCAAAGGCCCTGAGGGGCCGGTCGTTCTGGTGATTTTAGATGGAGTCGGTATCGGCACATGCGCTGAAGGTGACGTGGTCAATCGGGCCAACACGCCGACACTTGATTGGCTGGCCCAGAATGCACTGGCCGCAAAACTCAAGGCCCATGGAACCGCCGTGGGCATGCCCTCCGACGCGGATATGGGCAACAGCGAGATCGGCCACAATGCCATCGGCTGCGGACGCGTTTTCGCCCAGGGCGCCAAGCTCGTCAAGGAAGCCATTAAAAGCCGCAGGCTGTTTGAGGGAGAGGTCTGGAAAGAACTCATCGAAAACGTGGTGCAGCATGATTCCAAGCTACATTTTATCGGTCTTTTCTCAGACGGCAACGTTCACAGTCATATCGACCATCTGGAAGCCATGCTGACAGAGGCTAAAAACCAGGGTGTTAAAAAAGCCTGTGTTCATATCCTGCTGGATGGGCGCGATGTGCCACCCACATCGGCCCTGGAGTATGTCGATCGACTCGAAGAATTTTTATCCGGGCTAAATTCGGATAGCGAGATTGATTTTGCAATCGCATCCGGTGGCGGACGTATGCAAATCACCATGGATCGCTACCAGGCCAACTGGGGCATGGTTGATCAGGGCTGGAAAACCCATGTTCAGGGTGAGGGCCGCACATTCGGATCGGCCCGGGAGGCAATTGAGACATTGCGCGCGGAAAACCCGGATGTCATCGACCAGGATTTGCCGCCATTTGTCATCGTCCAAAACAAGGCGGACAATGCCCCGCTGGGCCCCATAACACAAAATGACAGCGTTATTTTTTTCAATTTCCGCGGTGATAGGGCCATCGAGATCAGCATGGCTTTTGAAGAAGAGATGTTTGACAAATTTTCCAGGGGGCCCAGGCCTGATGTCAAATATGCCGGCATGATGCAATATGACGGTGATGCGCTTATCCCTCAAAAATACCTGGTCAATCCAGCCGGAATTGACCGCACCATCGGCGAGTATCTGGTCAAAGCCGGTGTCAGACAGATGGCCATCAGTGAAACCCAAAAATTCGGCCATGTCACCTATTTTTTTAACGGCAATCGCTCCGGCAAGTTTGACGATTCTTTAGAGGATTACATCGAGGTGCCATCCGACATCGTTCCTTTTGAGCAGAGACCCTGGATGAAAGCAGCCGAGATCACCGATAAGGTCGTTGATGCGATTGAGAGCAGTCACTATGATTTTATCCGGCTTAATTATGCCAACGGCGATATGGTGGGGCATACGGGCATCCCCCAGGCCGTTGAGATTGCAGTTGAAACCATCGATTTATGCCTGGCCCGGATCGTCAAAGCCGTAAAAAAAGCCGACGGTATTCTGGTGGTTTCGGCGGATCACGGCAATTCGGATGATATGTATGAGTGCAATTATGAAACCGGCGAAATCATCTATGATGAAAAAACCGGAAAACCCAAGCCGCGCACGGCCCATTCACTCAATCCGGTATTTGCCTATGTGTATGCACCCGGCGGCAATATCAAAATGAAGCTTTCGAAGCACAAAGATCTGGGCATCAGCAGCCTGGCGGCTACCTGTTTGACGCTCCTGGGTTTTGAGCCGCCGGCGGACTATACACCGAGTATTCTTGAAATTTAAGCATAAACCACAAAACGTCTTTTGATGACAAAAGGGAGGTGACGTATGGCAACAACAATCGGCTTAATGGGCTTTGGCAGGATCGGAAGAAATCTCTTTCGGATTCTTTACCAGAGCGAAGATATTAAAATCGCCGCCATCAGTGATATTGCCGATCACAAGGCACTGGAGTACCTGTTGCGCTTTGATACGATTCTGGGGCC
>CAZJHF010000360.1:0-3573 GCA_964545505.1 uncultured Desulfobacterales bacterium
AGAAGCTGAGGAGCATGGGGCTGTCGAGGCGGCGGAATCTGCATTGAAGCCGGCATCAAAAAAAATAAAATTGCTGGGACTGGCACTCCTTCTTTTGATTTTTCTGATGCCTGCTTTTGCAGACGCTTTTAGCCTGGTTTTAATGACCGAGATTGCGTTGTTTGCCCTGGCCAGCATGAGCCTGTATTTCTTGATGGGACCCGGTGGGATGGTATCTTTCGGGCATGCGGCCTTCTTCGGCGGTGGCGCTTACGCGGCCGCGCTGATGGTGCATTACATGCAATCTCCGATGGAGGTGGCGATTTTGTTAGCCCCACTACTGGTGGGGCTTTTGGCACTCATCATCGGATGGTTTTGCGTACGTTTGTCGGGCGTTTATCTGGCCATGCTCACTCTGGCCTTTGCTCAGATCTGCTGGTCGATTGTATTTCAGTGGGGAGAATTTACCGGTGGTGATGACGGTATTTTGAGTATCTGGCCGGCAGAATGGGCCAGCGAGAAAATCGTATTTTATTATCTGACGATGGTTCTTTGCATCGGCGGGATTCTGGCACTGCGTCATTTTATTTTCACCCCTTTTGGTTATACCATGCGCGCCTGCAGGGATTCTGCATTGAGAGTGGATTCCATCGGAATCAACCTGCGCCGCCATCAATGGTTTGCCTTTGCCCTGGCCGGTGCATTCGCCGGACTTGCCGGAGGCATTTACGTATTTTCAAAGGGCAGTGTTTTTCCGGATGAGATGGCCATACCGCGCTCGTTTGATTTTCTATTTATGGTGCTGCTGGGGGGGGTTGAGACCCTGTTTGGACCCATTGCCGGATCAGCGGCATTTACCTGGCTGCACGATGAAATATCCAGAATTAATTTCTGGCAACTGATTCTCGGCTGTATTTTTATTTTTCTGGTAGTGGCATTTCCCCAGGGAATCGCCGGCTCCATTCATAATCGATTGGGAAAATATTTTGAAGATTAGCCGCAGCCTGGCGAATAGAATATTTTAATTTACCACAGAGAACACAGATCCGCCTGCCACAACTATATAGATAGGGATGGCGGGCCGGGATCGCAGAGATTGAATTCTGCGAATTGTCAAGACCACAATTTTTAAATTTAGGCTGTGTGCTCTGCGAACTCTGTGGTGAAACCTTTACAAGAAAGTCGCACTGAAGCTAAGAGAACATCATGGCAATGATCTTAGAAGTGCATAACCTTTATAAATCCTTTGGCGGCGTTAAGGCCGTTCACAATGTGAATTTTGAGCTGCCAGAAGGGCAGTTGCTGGCCATGATCGGACCCAACGGCGCCGGTAAGTCTACCTGTTTTAACCTGATCAACGGGCAATTACGCCCCGATCAAGGCAGTATCGTCATCATGGGTAAACAGATAAACGGCAGCAAACCCAGAGAGGTCTGGAACCTGGGTGTTGGCAGAACGTTTCAGGTGACGTCGACCTTTGCTTCCATGTCCGTGTTGGAAAATGTTCAAATGGCCTTGTTATCTTATCATCGGCGAACGAAATCACTTTTTAAAAAGGTCGGCCAGCTCTATGTTGACGAATCCATGAAGTTGCTCGAACTGGTGGGTATTGGAGATCAGGCGGATCGTGCCTGCGGCGTGCTTGCATATGGCGACCTCAAACGCGTGGAACTGGCAGTTGCTCTGGCCAATAAACCCAAATTGCTGCTCATGGATGAACCCACCGCCGGTATGGGTCCGGCTGAGCGTCAGAGTTTAATGGAGTTGACAGCAGATATCGTCCGCACGCGTAATATCGGTGTGTTATTCACAGAACATGACATGGATGTGGTGTTTAATCATGCCGACCGCATCATCGTTTTGAATCGGGGAGAGCTGGTGGCCGAGGGCACGCCGGATGAAGTTCAAAGCGATGAACAGGTAAAAAAGATCTACCTGGGCGGCAGAGAAACTGCCGGGCACCGATAAAAAGAACCTGCACCAACGACTCAATAAAAAAATAGACATGCACACAGACACTAAAGAGATAATGCTGAAGGTCGAATCCCTCAGAACGTTTTACGGCAAAGCACAGATATTATTCGATATGACCCTTGAGGTTAAACGCGGGGAGGTTAATGTGTTGCTGGGACGCAATGGCGCCGGTAAAACAACCACATTCAAATCTATAATGGGCATCGTTTCTCCTCAAAGCGGAACGATCAACTATAAAGGCCAGGAAATCCAGGGTCTGCCGCCGTTTAAAACCTGTGCACTCGGGCTGGGCCACGTGCCCGAGGACCGCCGCATTTTCTCCAAGTTGACCATTCTGGAGAATTTTGAAGTCGGGAAGCAGCCGCCGCGTGAGGGCTTTGAACCCTGGACCCCTGAGCGCTTATTTGAGCTGTTTCCGAATTTAGGAGAAAGGCGCAATCAAGCCGGTGGGACCCTCAGCGGTGGTGAGCAGCAAATGTTAACCATTGCCCGGACCTTGATGGGCAATCCTGAAATGATCATTTTGGATGAGCCCTCGGAAGGATTGGCGCCGGTCATCGTCGAACAGCTGGCCAAAATGCTTCAACAGCTTAAATCCGAGGGCGTGTCCATTTTTCTTGCTGAACAGAATCTAAATTTTGCCAGATATGTCTGCGATCGCGCTTATATCCTCTATCAGGGCAGTGTTTGCCATGAAAGCGCCATCGATAGCCTCTCTCAGGAGGCATATGAGAAGTACTGTGCGCTCTAGTGGCAACGGGCATGGGGCATAGCGCATGGCGTGTAGCGTTAGGAACTTGCGACTAAAATCGGTGTCCAGATAAACTATCTTTAGCGTTAATCAAAGGATGATGTGAACTGTATAAGTGGTTTTAATGGGTAGTTAAACGGGCAGGTAGTGAGCTTGAAACAGGGATTCGTCAGATTATTTGGAAGAAAAGCAATTATTTGTTTTTTATTGATGTTGAACGGTTTTCGAAGCAGGCAGGTTTGAATTACTAAATCATAAAAAACATCAACCCTATGCCCATGCTACTCGCCCAGATAGGCCTCGCGCACCATTTCATTTTGTTCTAGATTTTCAGATGTATCGCTAAGCACCACGGCACCGGATTGCAGTACATAGCCGCGACTGGCAACCTGCAGGGCTAACCGGGCGTTCTGTTCGACCAGCAAGATGGTCGTTCCGGCGGCGTGCAGCTGGCGAATGGTAGCGAAGATGTCGTCGACCAGCACCGGTGCCAATCCCATGGATGGCTCATCCAGCAGCAGTACTTTCGGGTTGGTCATGAGGGCGCGGCCCATGGCCAGCATCTGCTGCTCGCCGCCGCTAAGGGTGCCGGCCACCTGCTTGCTGCGCTCTTTGAGTCGTGGGAAGAGTTCCAGCACGCGGCCCAGGTTCTCTTTGTTCTTTTGAGTGTCTTTGCTGATGAAGGCGCCCATGTCCAAATTTTCCATTACCGTCAGGGTCCCGAAAATACGGCGGCCCTCGGGCACCTGAACGACGCCTTTTTCGACGATTTTATGGGGCCGAAGTTTGGTGAGATCCTCACCGTTGAGGCGGATCGAGCCTTTGCGGGGCTTTAACAGACCGCTGGTGGTTTTGAGCATGGTACTTTT
>CAZJHF010000361.1:0-3566 GCA_964545505.1 uncultured Desulfobacterales bacterium
CCGCCCGCCATGCGAGCAAGGCGAGGCGGGCAGGGTCGCGATGGCGGGCGTGGGATGCACGAAGATAAATACCGGATTTTAAGAATTTTTCACTTCGTGCCCTTCATGCGCTTAGCGGTAAGTTCGGCTAATGCGCCTTAACTCGTAGGGCCAAATGAGGAAAAGGCTTTGCGCTGCTGAACCATCGGCATAAAGCCGGGTAGTCAATTCAAGGAAAACAGCTCAATAAATGGTCAGCGCCCTTATAAAGATTTCAAATAATCAATCAGGGCTTTAATTTTCGAATCTTCAAGATGTTTGAACGGCGGCATTTTACCCTGACCGTTGACGATCGTGGCCCGCACATTTTCTTCGCTGGTTGGACGCCCCGATGCGGGGAGCTTGGGACTGTTAAATAGCCCCTGTAAACCGGGTCCCACCTTGGTATCCTTGCGATCGGTATAATGACAGCCCGAGCAGTTGGCGTTAAACAGATCTTTGCCGGATTCGGTGGCCCGGGCATTCTGCAGCTTTGCAAAAACCCATTCGCCGGGGCGCTCCGGCAGCTGGAAGGTGCCCTGCAAACGGATCTGATTTTCCCGGCACACCAATTGGAGATCCGCTTTGCCCTTAGCGCCCTTAAACCGGAAGTCCATGGCAACATTTTGTTCGGTTTGGGTCATCTGATCGATCAGAATATCACCGGCAAACTGCTTGCCGCTGAACGATCCTGCCTTTTGCGGGGCAAATTGATAAACCTTGTCAAAATTAGACTTCCAGATGCCGGCCACCTCACATTTTAATTTTTCAGCATGAGCCACCGGCGGCTTGAGAACGGATTGATTCGAGCCGCTGTAAATAGGGCCGTTGCTGCATTGGTGATCGGCCACTACAAAAAGCCAGTTGTTTAAGTCTTCTCCATTCAGCGGCAGTGGAATAAAAGGCGATTCATATTCTCCACTCGGAAAATCTGTCTTTTTATCCTTCAGATCACCGCTTTTGGGAACCAGCCGATAGGATCGAAAACGCTTGCTGTCGACCGCCAGCATCTGGGGGCCCAGGTTGTCATTGGCATCTTCAACCCGCATTTTAATCTGAAAGACCTGATCGGAAATTTTAGTGAAACGAATATCTGAGATTTGGGGATCATCACCCGGGTTACCATCCAGCGGTAATATCACCGGCATATCGTTGTCCTCGCCTTCTTTGATCTGCACCTGCAGCGGAAAGTAGATATAGCCTTCACTGTAGACGTGTAATCCCCAGGGGCCGCCGCTTGGCAAGGGTATTTTAAAAGTGCCGTCGGATCCGATGGCACCGCCGGCTAAAAAGGCATCGTTGTGCAGCTCACCTTTTTCCAGAGCCACGGCTCCACTGGCTACCACTTTGCCATCGGCGGTAATGACTTTACCGGAGATGAACGTCTGCCCCCATGCATGTGGCAAACTCAAAAAAACTAAACAGGCCAGTGATAGAAAAATTAGCGCTAGCAAATTTCCTTTTTTCGATCTGTGCTTAACCATTTCAAACCTCTTAATCTCTCTGAGCATCCTCAACCTAAATTGATCGTTTCAAATTTATTTTTCAAAGCATAGACCTTTGAACTTATCTAAAAAATAGTAGATAACGCTCAAGAGCAAGGCACCGGCCGACGAAAATGCGCAGCATACACGATAGTATGTGAGCATTTTGAGGAGGTCGGTAACGCAGCTATTGAGTGTTAGATACATTTTTGAGATGAGTTCTAAAGTGTTTTTAGATAGTTGAGCAGTGCATTGACCTGCTCATCTGAAAGGTGTCCAAAAGGCGGCATTTTACTGACGGGTGTTTTTAAAATCTGTCGGAAGTTGTCATCTGACACCGGACGGCCGCTAACGGGAAATTTGGTCTGGGTAAAGATACCTTTCAAACCGGGTCCCACCTTGGTTGCGGTGCTATCTGTCAGGTGACAGGCCGAACAGTTTTGCTTAAAGAGCTGTTCGCCCGTGGCAGCCAGACCTTTGGTTTCTACCGCAGCCGGTTCACGGGTTCCGTATACCAGCTCCCCGCCAAAGTACCCGAGACCGATCACCGTCAAAAGGCACAGCGCATAAAGGCTCATAACCGTTTTGGTAAAGCCGCCGGCAAAAGCACTGTAAACAACCGCGACCAGAAGCAAAAATAATAGCACCCCGGCTAAAACGAGCTTCACCTTGATCTCAAACAGGTAGGCACCGCCGAAGCGCTGCTGCCAATCCATCAGACCGAGCAGTACAGTGGGAATTGCCATAATCAAGGCCAGTATATAGCAATGCCGAGCACTCTGGGCCACATTTTTGCGATTAAAAATCCAGGCAACCAGAGCGAATAAAAACCCGCCGATAATCAGGCCGGCGGGCAAATGGGTGGCCGGCGGGTGCAGCGGGTGCGTATAGCCAATTTTGGCCAAAAGTTGATAAATGGATTCAATCATTTTAGAGCCCCCTTTACCCTATATGTCGAGATGGGTACCCATTCTGGAAATTAGGCAGGGTCAACAGGAAAAATACGCGGTTTATTGCGGAACGTTTAATGATTAACGCATCCGCAAGCGACGTGTCAATTGGATTTTTCATCACCCATAGCCATCGGATGCGCATTAATAGTCCTGCCATTCAACTCAGGGTCAGGCGGAAAATATTAAATTTTGATGGACGCCCGATTGCAAATTCCGCCTTTCGTAATTAAGTTCCCCAATGCTTTTAGTGTTCAGGTGTCGGGTGTCAGGTGTCAGGGCACTACGTGGTACGTCATAACTTGAAATCTCTCCAGGGTCGATTAAAGCTCATAGGCCTCAAGCCCAATTCTGAGATTCAGAATCTGACACCTGAAACCCTGTCTACCGGAACTGGATGCCCGAAAATTATAACAGGCACCCAATGGTACTGTGAAAGGAGAGGCAATGAAAAAAAAGGCATTTCAGGATTATTACCCCGATGATTACAGTCATTGCTATGGCTGTGGGCGGCTCAATCAGCAGGGCCTGCAAATCAAAAGTTACTGGGATGGCGACGAGAGCGTTTGCATATACCAGCCGAAGCCGGAGCACAGAGCGCCTTCCGGATTTGTTTACAGCGGCCTGATTGCCTCGTTGCTTGATTGTCATGCCATCGGCACCGCTGCGGCCGCTAAATATCGTGCTGAAAATCGAGATCCAGCAACCGATCCTCCCCTGCGGTTTGTGACCGCCGCCCTGCATGTCGAGTATCTGATGCCAGCACCGATGGAGGCCACCCTGGAGCTTCGCGGCCGTGTAAAAGAAGTCAAGGAGCGCAAAGCGATTGTTGCGGTTACCGTGTCTGCCAGTGGGCAGGAATGCGCCCGTGGAGAAGCAATCGGCGTCATTATGCCAGAGTAGGTTCGAAGGTACCCGGCTTCGCTTTAGCAAGCTTCGCCGCGGCAAGCAGGGTTCATTTCTTCAGCCACTGGCTACTGGCCCCTGGCTACTGGCTGGAACCAGAGAGCAATTACTGAAAGCCAGCTGCAAGCAGCAAGAAACCAGTTGCCAGACATTGAACCTTGAGACCAGAAAACAGTCAGCAGACGGTTGCTGATATAATAGATATGAA
>CAZJHF010000362.1:0-3542 GCA_964545505.1 uncultured Desulfobacterales bacterium
TTAACAACCTGTATCGCAAGGGCGCTGATCTTATATACGAGAAAATATCCGATATTCATGTATCGGGCCATGCATTTCGAGAAGAACTCAAACTGATGATTAAATTGACCCAACCCCGGTACTTTATACCGGTCCATGGGGAATACCGGCACCTCATTCTGCATTCGCGGCTGGCCGAAGAAGTGGGTATTCCTAAAGAAAATATCTTACTGGCCGAAAACGGACAGATTGTCGAGTTTGATAAAAAAGGCGGCCGGCTGAATGGCCGGGTTTCGACCGGCCGGGTGCTTGTTGATGGTAAGGGAGTCGGGGACGTCGGCCGCAGCGTCTTAAAGGAACGTCGGATGCTGTCAGAAGAGGGCATGGTTGCCGTGACCATGGCATTTGACGAAGAAACCGGTGTGGTTGTTTACGGACCTGAGATTGTTTCCCGTGGGTTTGTTTTTGAGACGGCCAGCGGTTACCTGTTAGAAGATGCTCAATGTGTGGTTTTGGAGATTGTAGAAGAGGTGACGCCGGAGATTGCCAATCGGGTAGATAAAATCCGATCAAAGATTAAAACTGCGTTGCGGCAATATTTTTTCTTTACCATCGGACGCCGGCCAGTTATACTTCCGTTTATTATGGAGGTGTAAAAGGCGTATGGCGCACGGCGCAGGGCAAAAGGTACCGGTCTTGAAAACATTTATAAATTTTGCAACACCGGGATCTTAGCTTGAGAATTCTTAATGCTTTTTCACATTTATTGTTATTCGGCCGTGTGCCTTGAGCCTTAAGCCTTGAGCCACTTCCAAATTACTCATGATGTTGAACGCTTTTTATATTTTTATTACCGATAAAAACCCACGCCAATAATACCGTATGCGCAAAGAAATCGTCGGCATATTTTGTTTTTTTCTCGTCATTTTTACCCTGATCAGTCTGTTGTCTTTCAGCCCCGAGGATCCCTCAATACATAATGCCAGGGCCGGAGGCTCCATTCATAATCTGTTTGGTGTACTCGGTGCACATGTAGCGGGTGGTTTGATCGGGCTGTTCGGGCTGGGCGCATTTTGGATTCCGCTATTGCTGCTGTTGACCAGTATCCATTTTTTTGGGGATCATCCGATCCAGGCTAAGATTTCAACTCTGATCGGTGGTATTTTGCTGGTAGTCACCACCGGAAGTCTACTGGCGGCGCATCAAAATACCTATGTCATGTTCGGCAGCCATTTTTCAGCCGGCGGCCTGGTCGGCATTCCTTTAAAAGCATTTCTGATAAAATATACCAATTTTACCGGGACGTTGATTATATTGATCCTGTTGTGGATCGTCGGATTCATATTGGCTACCGGTTTTTCACTTATCGCCTTTGCCTTACGATGCTGGGATTGGATTTCGGCTATAGTGGACCATGTAATGACCGTATATCTTAAGTGGAAGGAACGTCGCGAACGATCAAAGAAATTCGCTAAAATCGACCGCGAAACCACCCGCAAGAAGGCCAAAAAAATTAAAATCAAAGCATCGACGCGCAAACCCATCAAACCCGTTGCGGCTCCTAAACAGGAGGAATTTAAGTTTATGCGCACCGGCAAAGGCTTCCAGTTGCCGTCGGTCAATTTCCTGGAAGAGCCGGAATTTAAGATCGGTTCAGCAGACGACGAAAATTTACGCATGCAGTCACAACTGCTTGAGAAAAAATTGGAGGATTTCGGTGTGCATGGAAAGGTGGTTGAGGTCGCCCCCGGACCGGTGATTACCACCTTTGAATATGAGCCGGCCCCCGGGGTGAAGATCAATAAAATTGTTACCCTGACAGATGATCTGGCGCTGGCCATGCGGGCAATCAGTATTCGGATTGTAGCCCCCATCCCGGGCAAAGCGGCTATTGGA
Source organism: uncultured Desulfobacterales bacterium (assembly GCA_964545505.1). Classification (GTDB taxonomy): domain Bacteria; phylum Desulfobacterota; class Desulfobacteria; order Desulfobacterales; family JAHEIW01; genus JAHEIW01. Next base: position 1,876 of record CAZJHF010000362.1, read on the forward strand.
ATCGAGGTGCCGAACGCCAATCGGCAGATGGTTAGATTCAAAGAAGTCATCGCATCCAGCGCGTTTGAAAAGTCAAAATCAAAGCTGACTCTTTGTCTGGGTAAGGATATTGTCGGTAATCCGGTGGTTGCTGAATTGGAAAAAATGCCCCACTTGCTAATCGCCGGCGCGACCGGTAGCGGCAAAAGTGTGGCCTTAAATGCCATGATTTGCAGCCTGCTGTATAAATCCAAACCGGATGAGGTCAAAATTATTATGGTCGATCCCAAACGCATCGAGCTATCGAGCTATGATGGGATCCCTCATCTGATAACGCCCGTGGTCACCAATCCAAAGAAAGCAACCAATGCGCTTTTTTGGGCACTGCGTGAGATGGAAAAACGTTACGAGCTGCTTTCTGAAATGGGTGCCCGCAACATCAAACAATATAATAATAAAGTGGCAAAGGCGGCCCAGCCGGCCCAGCCGGCCGATAAGGAAGCTTCGGAACAACTGCCCTATATTGTGATTGTTATCGATGAGCTTGCCGACCTGATGATGCTTGCGTCCCGGGATGTTGAGGTGGCTTTAACCCGGCTGGCCCAGATGGCAAGAGCCGCCGGCATCCATCTGATTTTAGCCACCCAGCGGCCGTCCGTGGATGTATTAACCGGCATCATAAAAGCCAATTTCCCGACGCGCCTGACATTTCAGGTTTCTTCGCGAACCGATTCGCGAACCATTATCGATACGATTGGTGCGGAAAATCTACTGGGTAACGGGGATATGTTGTTTTTACCACCCGGCACGGCGAAACTGCAGCGTATTCATGGCGCTTATATTTCTGAGACCGAACTCAGCCAGATTAATGCATTTTTAAGAAGTCAGGAAAAACCGGACTACGACGAAAAAGTTACGGAAGCGTCCGCCATCCAAACCGCAGAATCAGACGATGATGACTATGATGAACGCTATGATGATGCAGTGGCTCTCATCACCAAGACCCGACAGGCCTCTATTTCTATGATTCAACGCCATTTGCGAATCGGATATAACCGGGCAGCCCGCATTATCGAAAAAATGGAAAAAGAGGGCATCGTCGGCCCTTCAGACGGCGCCAAACCCAGAGAAGTTCTGGTGAGCAGCTTTGATCGTGAGCCTTAGGGGTTGGTTTCTGGTGGCTGGTTTCTGGCTGCTGGCCCTTTGTCGCTGGTCACTGAATGCTTGTCGGTTTTTAGGTTTCAGGTGTCAGGTGTCAGAATTGGCAGGGCTGAAACCGAATCCGCCTTCGGCGGAAAACCTGACACCTATTGACTTACAGCCAGAAGCTGGGAAACAGTAGCGAGTAGCCAGTATACGGAGGGCAGAGGGTGGCCATGAATATTGACCCGCAGCTCATAATTACAACTAAAGGTTTTTTAGATGAAGAAGAAGGGCGATGCCTTTACGAAATTGCGTGTAAAGCCAGCCGATTGGGTCCCTGCCTGGAGATCGGCAGCTATTGCGGCAAATCAACAGTCTATATCGGTGCGGCCTGCAAAACGAATGGCGGGATCGTGTATTCCATTGATCACCATCGGGGATCAGAAGAGCAACAACCCGGCCAGGCGTATTTTGACCCCGGGCTTTTTGAGCCCAAAACCGGCCGGGTGGATACCTTTCAAGAATTTCGCAAGACGATTGAAAAA
>CAZJHF010000363.1:0-3536 GCA_964545505.1 uncultured Desulfobacterales bacterium
CAGGTGTCAGATATTCATATTCATATCTAAATATAAAAATTTTCTGGGAAGACTCAATGTGTAGCCTTTACCACAATAAGCTGGTCCTTCGAACCAGTGGCTGACACCTGACACCCGACACCTGAAACCTTAATAACTTTATCCGCCGGGGCCAGCTTGTTGAAGAATACATCGGTTAAGTGGTATAAAGCACGTAGGTCTTAATCCTGCTACGCTGCCCGCATCGCATCTAAAATCCGAATTGTGGCCCGGGTGCTGGCGACATCATGCACCCGTACGATGTGCGCGCCGCAGAGCACCGCCGCAGCAACCGTAGCTTGGGTACCGGTTTCAACGATCGGCATATCTGCCGGGATATCGTCGCTATGCTCGTCTTTTAATAGTTTACGGATAAATGATTTACGAGAAGGACCCACCAGAATAGGCGCATCCAAGATCGCAAAAGCCTGTATCTGCCTGATCAGTAAAAGATTATGCGATACCGTTTTGCCGAAACCGATTCCCGGATCAATGATGATTTTTGATTTTGGGATACCCTGCTTTTGCGCCCTGATCATTGCTGCGTCTAAAAACTCTGAAATATCGCCGATCAGATCGGCATAGGACGGAGACAGCTGCATCGTTTTGGGGCTGCCCAGCATATGCATGAGCACCACTGGCGTGCCGAACTCTGCGGCCACCGCGCCTAATTCCAGGTCGAAACGCAGGGCGGAGATGTCGTTGATAATCGATGCGCCGGCTTCGATTGCCCGTCTGGCGACTTCGGCTTTCATGGTATCAATGGAGATGGGAATGGAGATTTCAGCGGTCAGCTGTTCAATGACCGGAATGACCCGTTCGATTTCCACATCAACCGGGACCGGATCGGCAAATGGCCGGGTGGATTCACCGCCGATGTCCAGGATGTCGGCGCCGTCCGCTGCCAGTTTGCGGCCCTGGACCACAGCGGACTCCCGGCTTAAAAATTTTCCGCCATCGGAAAATGAGTCCGGTGTCACATTAACCACACCCATAATACCCGTACGATGGCCGAATTCCATGTCAAAACCGGCCCATGCCAGTCGATATGTTTTGGGAAAGGCCTGCATCATCAGGATGGATCGGCAGCAGATTCCGCAGTGGTCTCTTGGTCGTCTAAAGGTCTGGAGGGCAGCTCGATTCCGGGACGCAATTCTTTAATCAACTCATCAAGCTCTTTACCCAGAACGGTTTCTTTTTCGAGCAGCACCTCTGCCAGCTTGTGAAGGACATCCAGATTTTCGTTTAGAACCGATCGAGCGCGTTCATAGGCATTTTTGATCAGGTTATTGATTTCCTCATCAATTTTTTGGGCCGTGGCCTCGGAATAATCCCTGTGCTGGGCGATTTCGCGACCCAGAAATACCTGCTCTTCACCCTTGGCGTATGATAAAGGACTGAGGTTGTCGCTCATGCCCCAGTTCCGGATCATCTGCTGGGCAAGATCGGTGGCCTGTTTGATATCATTGGCGGCCCCGGTGCTGATGCGATTGAAAACAATTTCTTCCGCCACCCGTCCGCCGAAGGCGACCGCCAGCTCGCTTTGGAGTTGATCCTTGTATTTAAAATCACGCTCTTCGGGCAAAAACCAGGTAACACCGGCAGCTCGTCCACGGGGTATAATGGTAATTTTATTAACGGCATCCGTCTCGGGTAAAAACCGCGCAACCAGGGCGTGGCCGCCCTCGTGATAGGCAGTCAGCTTGCGGTCTTCCTCTTTAATGACCTTGGATTTGCGCTCAAGGCCCATGTAGACTTTATCTTTGGCGTCTTCAAAATCAACCATACCGATTTTTTCTTTATTGCGTTTAGCCGCCAGCAAAGCGGCCTCATTGACCAGATTTTCAAGATCGGCGCCGGAAAAACCGGGTGTCCCCTTGGCAAGGATTAACACATTCACATCCTTATCAATTGGCGTTTTTTGCATGTGGACGCGCAGTATTTTTTCACGGCCCCGGATATCGGGCATTGAGACCACGACCTGCCGGTCAAAACGGCCGGGTCGCAGCAATGCCGGGTCCAGAACATCGGGCCGGTTGGTAGCAGAAATTAGAATAACACCTTCATTGGATTCAAAACCATCCATTTCAACCAACAGCTGATTCAGGGTCTGCTCTCTTTCATCGTGGCCTCCGCCCAGCCCGGCCCCGCGGTGGCGCCCGACCGCATCGATTTCGTCGATGAAAATAATGCAGGGTGCATTCTTTTTACCCTGTACAAACAGGTCTCTGACACGGGATGCACCCACCCCGACAAACATTTCCACAAAATCAGAACCGCTGATGCTAAAAAAGGGCACGCTGGCCTCACCCGCAATGGCCCGCGCCAGGAGGGTTTTGCCGCAGCCCGGTGGACCGACCAGCAGAACACCTTTGGGTATGCGTCCGCCCAGGCGCGTAAACTTTTTGGGGTCTCTGAGAAATTCAACGATTTCAATTAATTCTTCTTTGGCTTCGTCGATTCCGGCAACATCTTCAAACGTCACTCTTTCAGACTGATCCGACATCAAACGAGCACGGCTTTTTCCAAACGAAAGGGCCTTGCCGCCACCGGCCTGCATCTGACGCATGAAAAATATCCAGACGCCGATCAAAACGATCATCGGAAACCAGGAAACCAGAACAGACATGTACCAGGGATTTTCAGATGGCGGCTTGGCGCTGATCACCACACCTTTTTGACGCAGGATCTTGATCAGTTCATTGTCTTCGGGCGCAAACACTTTGAGCCGATTGCCGTCGATATCGGTGACAAAAAGCTCCTGGCCCTGAATAACCACCTGGGATACGCGCTCATCATCCACCATTGCCAGGAAATCAGTATACTTGATGCTGGTTTCTGCCAGGTGTTGTTTGCTGAAAAGATTATACAGCATAACCATCATCAGAGTGATGACCAGCCATAACGCCAAATTTTTATAAAATGGATTCAAAGACACATACCTCCCGAAAGTATTGAAAATTGAATATTGTAAATTGAATATTCAATCTACAATATTAAATATCTAATAACAGTATCCTTTACCTGAAATTAAATTTCAAGTAACAAATGTCGGCCGCAGCAAAAGACGCATTCAGGCTCCCAGGATAAAGGGAACGTAATCATCATCACGCTTTAGGCAAGCAAAAGTTCAGCTTTAAGCACGCGGCGGGTTTGCAGGTCGATCTTAACCGCGTTGTCCAACCGGTGTCCCGCAACCCAGATGATTTTGTTACGGCTGAGTACAAGGGGGCATTTCATGCGTTCGGTTCTGGATATTTTATGATCAATAAAATATTTTTTTAGTTTTTGGCGCCCCTGAATACCCAAAGGGGAAAATCGATCACCGGGGCGAAAATTCCGGATGACCAGCGGAAAGCTGAGCTTATCCCTATCCATATAGGCGATCTGTCCTTCGGTCTGTTGCCAGTCTGATACGTGCTCGATGGGTATTTCATTAAAACGTATCCGCAGGCCGGCTTCTTGAATCAAAATTTCACCGGCCCCTGGGAGTTGATACGCGTACTCGGGCACTGTCG
>CAZJHF010000364.1:0-1318 GCA_964545505.1 uncultured Desulfobacterales bacterium
TTATACCGCAATTCCGTCATTCGGAAAATTGTTATGGAAAGCGGTGTAAATAGTCGTTTTCTGATTTAGAGGCGGAAGGATTGCAGATCATCATCGGATGCGCCAATCATATAATTGATTGAATTCGTGCGGTATTTAATGTAACGGGTATTTTGCGTCTATTCTAAATGACAGCCGGGCATCTGGTCGTTTGGAGGATTCCATGCTTTAATTTGTCCAGCCAATCAATCGATATCATTTTTCCCGCGACGGGTGAAGTAGCTGTGGGGAGTTTATAAATGAAGCGATTATCACCGACAATTTATCGTGTATTGACGATAGTCACACTGGGCAGCGTTTTTCTTCTGCTAACACTATCCTGCCGGTCCGCACCCAGGGGACCGGTATCTGAATCCACTCGTGGGCTTGAAAAAAATGTTTATATCATCGGGCATCGCGGTGCTGCCGGGCTGATGCCTGAAAATACGCTGGCGGGCTTTTCCAGGGCGTGCGAGCTTGGCGTTGATGCGGTGGAGCTAGACGTGCTTATCGCTGCGGACGGTGAGGCCGTTGTATACCATGATTTCCATCTAAAGCCGGATCTGACCCGCAAGCCGGATGGCCTGTGGCTGAATTCGGGTTTGCCTCCGGCGATCAGGGATTTGCAGCTTGCAGATCTTAAGCGCTATGATGTCGGCCGTCTGAAACCCGGCAGCCGCTATTCCCGGCGCTATCCCGAGCAGCAAAGCGCAGATGGTGAGCGCATTCCAACATTGCGCGAGGTCATCGGGTTGCACAAAAAAAAATGTGACCCGGCGTCCCAGCTCTGGATTGAAATTAAAACAACGCCTGAAAAGCCGGATCTGACGCCTGCACCGGAAGCCGTTAGCGAGAAAGTGGTCTCGATATTGCGCAGCGAAGGGGTCTCAGACCGCGCCCGTATCCTTTCATTTGACTGGCGCAATCTGGTGCATGTGCAGAAAATTGCCCCTGACATTCCAACCGTTTACCTTTCCCTTGAAGGGGTGCGCTTAAACAATATCAAGCCCGGCCAGCCCGGCGCCTCCCCCTGGATGGCCGGCCTGGATATCGATGACTTTTCCGGATCCATTCCGCGCGCGATTCAGGCAGCCGGCGGGCACAGTTGGGCTGGATATTACAAACATATGAGGACTGCCAATATTCAAACGGCCCATCAGCTGCGCATCCAGGTTTTCGTGTGGACGCCCGACAACCCTTCCGATATGAAGCGCCTGATTGAAATGGGTGTGGATGGCATCATCACCAACCGCCCCGACCGCTTGAGATCCATTCTGGACGCGGTTTCTGCGAATTGATC
>CAZJHF010000364.1:1418-3525 GCA_964545505.1 uncultured Desulfobacterales bacterium
CCAACCGCCCCGACCGCTTGAGATCCATTCTGGACGCGGTTTCTGCGAATTGATCGAATACCGAAGAAAGTTTTGATTAAATTGGCAGGTTGTTGCTTTTTTGAAATTGGGTTGCGGAATAAATCATCAGCGACTGAATCGTGCAAACTCATGCATAAAGGAGTGTAACGAAAAAACAGCAATCATAAATAAAATAATAGATTAAATTGAAAATGAGCATCTCCCCCATCACTGACTATACGTTGATGGCCAGTTTTTTCGTAACGCTCCCTAATGCATTCAAACAGTGCACGATTTCGCTGCTGATAATTCATTCCACAATCAGAAAAGCCTTGTTTGATTAAATACCCGATCGTAGATCCTGTATCGGTCATGTCAAAATCATGCACTTCTGCGGGTTGAGATACAGGAAAATTTCCTGGCCTTCTTCCTGCGGCAGATCGTGCGGGGCCTGCACCCGGATCATGGTGTCATTGACGCTCACAAAAAAGAATAGAAAATTCCCCAGATAGGCCTTGTGAACAATTTTGCCCTTGAAGACGTTTTCGGTAGCTTGCGGCGGTTCGGCAAATACCTCGACATCCTCCGGTCGTATTGATGCATACACGCTTGCGCCAGTCGTTGCAGACGTGCTGCCCGGGGTGACACATACCATATTGTCGCTAAATTCGGTGCGCACTGCAACCGCATTCTGATCGTCCAGCACGGCAGTAACTTCCCCGGACATAAAGTTCATGGTGCCGATAAAATCGGCCACAAAGCGATTGGCCGGTTTTTTATAGATGTCCTGGGGAATACCGACCTGGACCACGTTACCCGATTCCATGACGGCAATCCGATCTGAAATAACCATGGCTTCGGCCTGGTCGTGGGTCACATAAACCGCTGTGATGCCCATGCGTCGGACCAGGCTTTTGATTTCAAATCTCAACTCTTCTCTGAGCTTGGCATCCAGGTTGCTCAGGGGTTCATCCAATAGCAATACCTTGGGATTGGTAACCAACGCCCGCGCAAGGGCCACCCGCTGCTGCTGGCCGCCGCTCAATTGGGCCGGGTATCTGTCTTGCAGACCGGCCAAACCCACCAATTCCAGAACCTGCTGGGCCTGTTCGCGAATTTTGGGCTTGGATATTTTTTGAAGTTTCAAACCGTACACAATATTGCTGAAAACCTTCATATGCGGCCAAACGGCATAGTTTTGGAACACCATGCCGATGCCCCTTTTGGATGATGGCACAAATCCCTGTGAAAGCATCGGTTTACCATCGATGATGATGTCGCCTTCTTCCGGTTCTTCCAATCCGGCTATGCAGCGCAGGGTGGTTGTTTTGCCGCATCCGCTGGGCCCCAGCAACGTCAGCATTTCGCCTTTCGCAATTTCAAGCTGGATCCGATTCACCGCGACCACGTCCTTATAGCGCTTCAGCAGATTCTGAATTTCGATAAATGCCATCGTTCTTTACTCCTTATTAGGTTCAGGGTTCCCCGTTCCCCGTTCAGGGTTAACCTGTGAACCTCTGAACCTTTGAACCCTGAACCTTTGAACCTTTATTGCTCCCCCGACCCCCAGGCGGCTTTAAGAACGCCGCCGCCGATTCTGGATATGATCAGCAGCAGAATAAAAGTGATCACAATCATCAAAAAGGCCATGGCAGCGGCAATGCCAAACTCCATGCCGCGGTGCCAGTTTAAAAAAATGCCGATGGGCAGGGTTTCCCACCCGCCACGATAAAGGAATATGGCCGTTGAGATCTCCTGGAAGGCCATGATGAAAAACATCACCACGCCGACAAGCACCCCTTTGAGTAGCAGCGGCAAGGAAATATGAAAAAACGTCCGGATTTTACCGGCACCCGATACTTCGGAGGCCTCCTCAAGCGAGGTATCCAACTGCAGGTAAGACGAATGCGCCATGCGTAAAAAATACGGCAGCCGCCTTGCAAACAGCGCCAGGGGCATGATGATCCAGTGGGTCGCCAAGGGGATCCCTTTCCAGAAGGCCAGCAGATAGCTGACACCGATGGCAATACCCGGAAACGCCAGCATCAATGTTATCACAAAATCGAGGGCATTCCGGCCCGGCACGCGGGTACGCACGATCAGATAA
>CAZJHF010000365.1:0-3520 GCA_964545505.1 uncultured Desulfobacterales bacterium
CGGCAGGTGGCTTGAAAGACCTGGCAAAAATCGACATCGGTGGTCATGGATTGATCGGTAATATCCAAAAAATTGGCGCCGGACAAAACACCACGGTTGCGTGCCAGGGTGTTAGCCTGCTCCATGACCCCACTGCCGCCCCCGGTAACGATGCCGATACTCTGACCCCAGAATGCAATCAGGGCATCCATAAGATCCCCCAGTCGCCCCTGGCCTTCCCTGGAAAGTCGCATGTTGGAGCCATAAAAGGCAAACAGCATCGACTTATGAAAATCGGCCAACCGCTCGGGCAACACAAAATAACCCATGCCGTCACGCATGGTGTGAACCATCAGGCAACCGTTCAATCCAGATACCCAGTATACTTCAATACCGAACGCATGGTATTCCTGCAGACGATTATGATCCAGCTGGGAAAGAAACGGGCCATGTTCGCATGAAGGTTCGTAGAAATAGAGTGCTTTTATTTTCCCGTCACAGGCTAAATTGATGATATCGCGATGTTCGATCAAATTCGGGAAATATTTAAGCGCCAGCACACACGGTGAATTTTTAAAAGATTCTGCAAGTTTGGAGGTGGCATATTCATGGCTGCATTCACTGGTGGGTGAAAAGTCCCGCCGCGCAACGGCGCACAAAGCACGCGTGGCTTCACAGGCATTGTCGGGACCGTTTAAAAGGATGCGTGCGTTTTTAACGGCATTCTTTTTACCTTCAATCAGCGCCACCGGTTTGTCCAGGTAGTGGCAGCTGTTGGGTTTAGCGGGTGCGAATTTTTTTTCCAGCTCGCGCATTTGTCGGTAGCTGAAGAAGGAACCGTTGCCGGGGTCTTGTTTTAAATGCACACTGTTTTTGGATTTGGCGGCATTGTATACTCTGGCGCTGATCAATGGATTAACAATGGGATGCCGGGTGTAGTTGACGATTTCAAGATAGATTCGGATGCCGCGGGTCTTGATGGGATCCAGAACCGTGGCCGGTAAATTCCGCCCCAGTTCAAAACCGCTCTGCAAAACAACATAATGCTCATTGAGATACATGGAGCAGGTCGTCACCGCGCCTTTACCCGGAGCAATATTCAATGCCGGTAACGGCTTACGCACCTGGTAGCGATTTAACAGCTCCCGCCCGTCTTCGCGCAGCAATATGCGGCCCAGCGTTTCCTGGTCGAGGGGTTGTTTTAGTTCGCAAATGGCCTTATGGGGAACAATGACAATACTGCCGTCGGCCGAAATCGTGGTAGAAGCCGGTAATTTGAGCTGTGAGCGTTCGATGGCTTCCAATACTTCATCAGAGGTCAGAAGCGCATCCGGATCGCAGAACACCAGTCGTCCGACCGGCAGCCCCAGGGTGATAAACTCCCGCAGTGCCTTCAGCCCGGGATAGCCCGGAATCACCGTAGAAGCAACCTGTTTGAGCGTAATCCGTTGACCCTTCACATCATCGGCTGTGGGCGGCTCACATTTGATCTGGACACCCAGCCGCGCAATTCTGGAACGTTCGCTAAAAACAATGTCTTCAGATTGATTTTTAAACCGCTGAGCCAGCTGATCATTGAGCCCGAAGGTTGTTTGAAATGTTATTGCCCGGGCGTTTGAATTCAGTATCCTGGTTATGATGCCGTCGTCGGATTGTACCAGTCCGCGATAGGTTATATTTTCCTGTTCTGCTTTGGCCATGTATGATTCCCCAATTCAGCTTCAAATGTGCCAGACCATTTGCTCCACAGTCTTATGGTCGCCAGCTGCTACCCGTTGCCGCCGCCTGCCTTTTAATCAAACCGGAGTCAACTGGATGGACAGTCGGCAAATACCGAACCTTTATTATAGTGTTTAAAACGGATCAGATCCATAAAAATTATGGATTTATGAAATGTTGACAAGCGGTGATATCTGAAATTCAGGCTCATAAGGCCTGCGGGAAGGTTAGTTCATGATTATGCGAATAACAAGACCGTTTGAATCGAATTTTCCAATTTGTCGCTATGACGCTTAAAAGTTCGGGTTATCGGCTAACATATTTTCGATAATTTTAATCAATGATGTATCGGTGATCAGTTCATCTCTGATTGTATTGAGCTTTATATCCTTTAACATCATGTTATCAAGAACCCACCCAAACCCCAGTTGCTCAAAATATATGATTGTCTCCTTGTCCATTGCCAAAACGCAACCTCCGATCAATATGTAAATTTCGCCGTGCTGTCGTCGTATTGTTTATCTTGGCCCTTAGCTGCAAAAATGAAAACGGACCTCATATGCGCTCTGAGCCATGAAATCCTAAAACATGCTGATTTCCATGTAATTTATATATCGTCACTTTGCACCGATAGCTTTAGGTATAAATTGGTGTTGGAAAACCCAACACTGGAAGTTGCCTCAAAAATGCATCTACCAACCGGTTGAGCCCGTTTGCCCGTGAAAAATAAAATCAGTCATCTTTTCGATTTTATTCGGCTCAACGGTCTAAGCAGTCAACCAAAAACCGTGACCGAATATTTTGAGAAAGCCTTTTATCTTGTATATTCTTTATTATTTTAAATAGTTAATTACTGGTGATGGTCTCTGAACAAATAAAGATGGAGTTGGGTGGTGTAAGAATCGTGATGGACGGTTTTTATTTGACAGGCTATCGCCTTGAATCTATTATCCACGCAATTGATGGGTCGTAATTAAAATGAAATTCAGGAGTAAGGTAAAAAGAAGCGCTTTTGATGACATGAGCATTTCCAGTGAAATCCCTCGATCAGACTGGCATAACGGTCAAAGCCCGATCGGGCTGTTTGTTTGTGATTTTGACGGGACCTTGCTGAGAACGGACCGCAGTTTTTCAAATGACGACCTGGAGGCTTTAAAAAAGCTTGGTGAGCTTGGAATTGCCAGGGCAATTGCGACCGGCCGATCGCTCTATTCCATCAATACCTTACCCATTTCAAATCTGCCGGTGGATTTTCTGATATTTTCCAGCGGTGCCGGCATCAATCGGCATGCCGACGGCCTGATCATTCGCAAAGCCGGTATGGAGGCGCATCAGGTGCGTCAGGCGATTCAAATCCTGCAGGCAAACAGGCTTGATTTTATGGTTCACCGGCCGATCCCGGATAACCACGCCTTCTGCTATTTTGCATCTACAGCCGATAATGCGGATTTCAAAAGGCGCATCGACATCTACCGTCAATTTGCAACCCCGTTGGATCGCAAACAGGATGGCTTTGACAGGGCAACCCAGCTGCTCGCCGTCGTTCCACCCGGAGATGCCCGCCCGTTAATTCAGACTCTTCGGAGGGCTATGCCGGATTTTAACATCATCCAGACGACTTCGCCTCTGGACGGTTGTTCCACCTGGATTGAAATCTTTCCGCCAACGGTATCGAAAAGCCTTGCGGCTGAATGGCTTGCGGGAAAATTTAGCCTGAACGCCAATCAGGCGCTTTCAATCGGCAACGACTACAATGACCTGGACCTGCTCGATTGGGCGGGATGCAGCTTTGTGGTCCGCAATGCGCCGCCGGATTTAACCG
>CAZJHF010000366.1:0-3461 GCA_964545505.1 uncultured Desulfobacterales bacterium
CCACTATGGCCGCAGCGGTCCTGAGCCACTCAAATCCGCGAAACTCGGCGCGGCTGCGATCTATCCAGCCAAGGTGTAATGCCGCCGCCAAAGCCACGGCGGACAATAAGAACACTTTTACGGTACCGGGTAATAGCGGCTGAATAAAATAAGCGGCCATGCCCACCAGAATCCAGCCCAAAAGCTTCTTGACCCACAGCATCCATTCACCGGCACGGGGAAGTTTGCTCAGCTGTCCTGAAAACAGGGCCAGGAAAAAAAGAGGCAGGCCCAGGCCGAGGCTCAAGGTAAAGAAGATTAAAAATCCGATCCAGATGCTTCCGATCGTGGCGACCCAGGTCAGCAGGCCCAAGATAAACGGGCCGATACAGGCGGAGGCCACCACCCCCAATGTCATGCCCATAAAGAAGCCTCCAAAGTAGCCGGTCCAGGTTTTTGACGCGGCCTGTGTCAAACCATGTGGCATTCGTAATTCCCAAAAACCAAAGAGGCTGCTGGCAAAAAAGATCAGTACGGCCGCCACCAGAGCAAGTACGAACGGGTGTTGCAGTAAACTTCCCAGCATCCCGCCGCTCAGGGCCGCAATCACCCCCAGCACCGAGTTGGTGATCGCCAGGCCCCCGATATAACAGGTCCCGTGGATCAACAACCTTCCCTGGCTTTGACCACTTCTGCCGCCGAAATAGGAAACCGTGATGGGAATCAAAGGGTAAATACAGGGTGTCAGGTTCAGAGCGATACCGCCGGCAAAGACGCCCAAAAGTGTCCATATCATCGCCCAGCCCTGTAAAGGTCGTGACTGCTGGGGCGCAAGCGATGCTTCAGAAAGTCCGGCCGGGGAGCTGTCAACGGGCAGGCCTTTGGCATGCCATTGCGGATAACCCAGGGGATCGCGGTAAACATTTTGATAACCGAGCGTTACGGCCACACGGGCCGCCGAGTCGCTGCGGACTCATGCCAGTCCCGCTCAGTAAAATACGATGAAACGATTCTTATCCGGTCCTAAAAATGTTTCCAGGGCACCTTTATTGCGCCAGCGTGACAACCAGGTCGGTTCGATGGGGAAATTCAGGGCTTTTTTAATATGGCCGCTGCGGTATTCCCATTCCTGGCGGGTGTCCACCAGCAGCAGGGATTCCGGTTTTGCCTTATATTGCCTGGATAATTCATCCGTGCTTATCAGTTGGTAGCCACCCTGTTTGGCTTCGGCGCGTACATCATCCCAGGTTGCCGTCTTCGGAATGATAACCCGGTTTGTGTGCCAGATGGCGCCCATCGTGATGACTACGGCCACCAGGGCAATTAAGGCTTTGCTTGTGTCTTTCATTGATCAATTTTCCGGTAATTAATTAGATTAAAAATTCAATCTTGTTGGGTTTATTCATATATTATCGATGGTGCCGTTAAGCCTTGGTCTTATTCTGCTCCTTCGTTTACCGCGATTGGAAACCCCAGGGCCCGTAGGTCCTGGACCCCCTCTTCAAGACGTACGGCCCGGAAACCTTTCGCACGCAGCATCTCAACGGCCTGAATGGATAAAACGCAGTATGGACCGCGGCAGTAGGCCACGATTTCCTGATCGCGAGGCAAATCCGACAGCCGAAGCTGCAGCTCTTTTAAGGGAATGGACAAGGCCCCGGGAACATGACCGGCGTTGTATTCTTCCACCGGGCGGACATCCAGAACGGTCACCCCACCCTGGCGCACGAGTTCTAGAAGCGCTTTTCGATCCACCGGCTGCATGCCTTCTCTGCCCTCCAGGAAGCGACGCTTGATCTGCTCAACCTCCGCCAGTTGGCTTTCAGCAAGCACGCGCATGGCATGAAAAAATTCGCAGACGGTCTGATCGGCCAGCCGGTAGATGACATACAGGCCTTCTTTTTCAGCTTCCACCAGGCGAGCGGTGCGCAGAACCTGCAGATGTTGCGAAGCATTGGCGACGGTCATGCCCGACTCTTTGGCCAGGACCTCGACCGTGCGCTCTCCCTGGCAAAGGAGGTCTAACAGTTCCAGGCGCTTCGGGCTGGAAACCGATTTGCCGATGCGGGCAAACTGTTCATAAATCGCATCTTTAAAAGCACGATTTGGATTTTTCATTGTATCCTCCTCAAGCATTCAATAGATTAATAGAATACTAAAATAATACTATTTCTTTGTCAAGCAAAAAACAACATACGTTAAATAAAATGTGGGGTCCTAAGGATAGCGGGAAGATTTGAAACCTACCGGCGTGCAGAATATGGTGTGGGTCAGGCGGGGGTTTTCAATAAGCATGATAACTAAGGAGCTTATAGGTCACTGATTGACTACAGGCAGGCAATAACACTGCGGAGTTTAGCCTGCACCTGCTCGGCTACCCCCTGCAGATCCGGGTTCTGTACGGCCTGCATGGATGCCATCGGATCTATGGCCGCCACTTCGATTTTGCCCGCTTCAGCTTCCTGCACAATCACACTGCAGGGAAGCATGGTTCCAATTTTATCTTCTTTTTGTAACGCCTGATATGCAAAATGAGGATTACATGCCCCCAGAATTTTATATTTCTTAAAGTCAACATTGAGCTTCTTTTTTAATGTTTTTTTAACATCAATTTCGGTAAGAATCCCAAAACCTTCTCTTTTCAATTCTTCGGTGACTCTGGTAACAGCTTCATCGAACGATATCGCCAGCAATTTGTTGAAATAGTACGTCATTTGAATCTCCTGTCTGTTGTTGTATTCTGTGCGCTAAACTATTTGCACAAAAATCAGGCGTTTTCAATGCCGAAAATTTCTGTCATGGCATTTAGAAGTTCGTTCACCAGGCCATTGCCGGTGCGGAAGTGCTTTTTATCTGCCCAGCGATCCTTTAATTGATGCATCCAGCGTGTTGGTGGTGGGGGTAGCTTATTCCAGTCAGCCAACGGTTTATAAAAAAGATATATATCCCAGGCGATGTGCCCGTTCCAACCAATACGATTGGCGATTTCCTTTCCAACAATTTGATCTTGATCGTAAAAATGGAACACACGATGGTCTGTGAACATTTCAGCCGCCTTTTTCGCCGTCTGTTCAGAATCACCCGGGAGTTTTTTGATCCAGACGATGTTGATACAGATATCAGCATCCGGGAATTTTTTGATAATCGATTCGTGTACCGCCCGGGCACCCTGCACACTTCAGCCGGGTCAGGTCGGAGAGAGCAAGGCTAAAAACCGGGGGCTTTGCCTGTGGCTGTTGAAGCGGTCCTTTAGCGCTTGCAATGAATCATCCAGGATTATCATTTCAGGGGGTTTGTCATTGTGCATGCGGTTATAGGCCGATGCGTTTGATGCAGGTGATCTTCATAAAAGCACGGTCAATTATATTACCGGTTTAACCGCTTAATTGGCGCTTTATTTCGTTCACAACCCGGCGAACGTCAGCCAAGCATCATTTGCCGCCGGGGTTTTTGGTCGCACATTCACAGGTGCCCATCTTCTT
>CAZJHF010000367.1:0-3434 GCA_964545505.1 uncultured Desulfobacterales bacterium
TGTAATAAATCGCGGTGTTGCCCGTGTCTTCATAGGCGGGAAATCATCCCCTAATTTTATTGAAAAGCGTCTTGCCGACGTGAATCATTCCTGAATGCCATCCAGTGTATGGGGGTAGTCTTTGTAATAATGGGAATTTTTCCAACCCTTTTTTAGGGCTTTATTGAATTTGTAAACAGCAAAAAAATTGGTCGGGTTGCGGAGGCTAAACAGCGAACGTATCAGGCGATAGGCGTAATTGGGAAAAGAATAGATGTTTTTTTTGAGAAAGTTGTTGCCGATGTATATCGTTTTAAGCGGCACGTCCTGCGGCTGGTGAACCATGTACGAGAACCGATATTTATCCCAATCCCCGGGGTAATCCTGATATAGGATCCCCCCTGCTTTCTGTAGCCCTTCCATCAAGGCGGTACCTGGAAGCGGTGTCAACAAAGTGATCTGGATGATGTCAATGCCTGAGTGAATCAGAAATCTGGCTAATTTTTCAAAGTAAGCCGGTGATTCATAGTCATTGCCGATGATGAACGCGCCATAAACCGCAATACCGTATTTGTGAAAAATATCCACCACCCTTTTGTAGTTCTGGATGCCGGTCTTAATATTGATCCCTTTTTTCATATCCTGCAATGCGTCTTTGCTAATCGACTCAAAACCCATAAAGGCAAAAATACAGCCAGCCCGGGCGGCCATTTCGATTACCGCTTCATTATCTGCAGCATTGATAGAGGTCTGCATCCACCATTTCTGATTTAGGCCTCCGGCGACCATGCCCTTAAACAAATCCATGGCCCGCGTATGACTCATTGGGCTATAGCCGATCAAATTATCGTCTACGAATGCGATGTATTTATCTTTCAGATCCGCCAGTTCTGTAAGAACGTCCTGCGCATTGCGCTGACGGAATTCCTTGCCCAAATAGCGAGATACCGAGCAAAAATGGCAATTAAACGGACAGCCCCGCGACGTTTGAACCGAGTGCCAAAAATAGTTCGGGTGAAGCAGATCCCGACGCGGCATAATGCGGTCGCGATCATATTCGATTTTGGGGCCGACATATAAACTGGAAAGGCAGTTACTCTCGAAGTCGGCTAAAACTTTGTGCCAGATGCCTTCAACCTCCCCGACAACCACCGTATCTGCAAATTGACAGGCCTCATCCGCCATCATCGAGGCGTGGATTCCGCCAATCACTACTTTTATATTCCGTTTGCGATAGATCTGAGCGATTTCATACGCTCTGGTGATGTTACTGGTAAAAGCAGTAATCCCCACAAGATCGGCGTCTTCGAGTTGAATTTCGTCGAAATTTTCATCCGCTATTTCGACACTCCAGTTTGAAGGTGTGGCGGCGGCAACATAAGCCAGGCTCAATGGTTGAAAAGTAGAAAACCTGCTGAGCAGCAAACCGCTTCGGCGTCCAACCGGATTTATCAATAGCAGCTTTTTCATAGTGCCTATCGGTTTTGAATTAAATATGGTAATCCAACTTTTTTGTTTATCTTGATGAAATGCGTTTGTATTCTAGGGAGGAGAAGGATTTCAGACGGCTTGCATCGCCTTCCCCGTTAGGAGCGCGCAAATTGTTCGAAATTTAATTTAATCCGAGTCGGCTAATGATCTCCAAAGCTGCTTGATAGTTTTTCCCCTTAAACTTCAATTTCAATGCTGCCTTCAGCATTTCAGCGCTTATGATTCGATTTAGTTTGGCCAGCACCGCCAGAGAGGCCAGGGCCCAGTCTGTGCGTTTGATTCCCAGATTTTTTAAATCGACCTGATGAATATCAGCTTTGCTGGCCGGGAGAGTTACCCCGCTGATTTGAATGATGAGCGTGTCTTTTGCCAGGCGCCCAAAGAGATCCCCGCGTCGTTCGACCCCTTCCTGATCCAGAGCCACCACCACAGACGGCATGTCAATGCCGGTATAATCGATTTTATCCGGGGATAAAATTAACTCGCTGATGGAAGGACCTCTGAGCACCGTGATGTTGTATTCATTTTTCTGGGTGGTTTTTAGACCGGCCGTCAGCCCGGCAATACACAGGAGCTCACCGGCGGTGATGATCCGCTGGCCGGCGCTGCCAAGCAAAATGATTTCCTGGCGACCGGCCTGAGGTGCTTTGTATTGATTTCTGATAACCGCGGGCGCGGGGACTTTATTCTGATCGGCTGCTATCCGGCGATATTGCTGCCCGTATTCGGGACGGACATTTTCAGGTATAATACCTTCTGTCGGCGGCAGCTTGGCCAGGGCATCGTCGATCATCTTAGGGGTAAGCCGGTTTTTTTTGGTGTAGCGTCCCGGACAGATTCCCCAGATGTCCATTACGGAAAATCCTTTATACTCAATGGCGCGTTGAATTTCTTCTGTAAGATTTTTACGAAAACCTGAGCATCGCATGACATACGGCGCGCCGGCGCTGCAAGCGACTTCACCAATATCCAGGGGGCGCTCGAGCTGGTTCAAAAACCCGGAGCCTAACCGGGCATCCGCTGGGGTCGTGGCTGAAAACTGTCCGCCGGTCATGCCGAAATTAAAATTGTTTAAAATGAGCAGCGTTATATCCAGATTGCGCCGACAGGCCGCCAGCAGATGGGCACCGCCGATGCCTTGCCCCCCGTCTCCCATGGTGACTACCACTTTCAATTCCGGCCGCGCCATTTTTAGCCCGGCCGCGTACGTGAGCGCCCGGCCGTGCAGGCCATGGAATGCATGCGTGTGGAAAAACGTGTCGAACAGGCCGGAGCAGCCGATATCGCTGACGATAACGGCTTGATGTCCGGCGAGGCCCATATCCTGAAATGCCTGATCCAGAGTGTGCGTGATGCGTTCATGAGTGCAGCCCGGGCAAAGCACAGGCGGTCTTTCAGCATTTAAAAAACTATTCACTGTTGATGGCCTCCGTGATTTGGTCAGGGGTGATGAGGCGACCATCCATTTGACCCAGAAAATCGATTTGCTTTTCCGGCAGGATGCGTTTTATTTCCCGCACATATTGCCCCATATTCATCTCCACCACCACAATGCGCTTGAAGGCTCGGGCAACCTTCCGGATGAGGTGTTCCGGAACGGGCCATAGTGTTTTTAGAACCAATAAAGAAACCGGATTGCCCTGCCGATTTTGTTGATTGTAAACGGCTTTTGCTGCACGGGCGCTTACACCATAAGTTATTAAGAGGGTATCGGCAGTGTCTGTGTTAAACGTTTCATGGAACGTAAGGTGTTCAACCGCTGATAAAAGCTTCTCCTTTAAGCGATTCTGGCTGCGGGCAATTTCATCGGGGTCGGTGGTAATATATCCTTGCGGGCCATGGGTCGAGGAGGTTTGGCGAACCAATACCTTATTGCCGATCGGAAGAAAGCCCGGGACGGTTTGCCCGGCGTCTGTCTGAAAGGGTTGAAAGGGCCGATTCAAGGGCGCCGGCGTGCGCGAGAT
>CAZJHF010000368.1:0-3368 GCA_964545505.1 uncultured Desulfobacterales bacterium
TGGGATTATTCCTTTTACACTAGGTCGTCCGTTTTTCATATTACCAGGTGTCAGGCCTTCAGTGGCCAGGTTCGAGCTTTTGCAACTCAGGTGCAATACCGATCACATGTCTTCGTTGTTTTCTGATTTCAGTCTTACGTTCCCTGACACCTGACACCCAACACCTGAACACTCATAACGCGATGATCATCTATGACCCCAACATGAAAGAAGGCCTGGTGGAATTTGGTATTGAAATTCCGCTGTCACGCAGCCGGGCGGTGACCACCTTTGCCAAATTGAAAAGCCATAAAACGTTGGGCCCCCGCATCGATCGCTGGCACATCGATCGGGTTAATGAAACCGTTACCCGCAATGACCTTTTACGCGTGCATTCTGCTGATTATGTGAACCGCTTATATTCCGATCAGCTTGAAGAAGAGATTATCAAAACCTTTGAACTGATTGACGAAAATGGCCGCTACTATCGTTACAACCCGGATAATGCCAGCTACCCTTTAACCCGGCTATTTGATCGTCTTTTGTTTAAAACCGCAGAAACCATCCAGTGCTGCCGCTTAGCGCTTGAAAAAGACTTTTGCTTTGCGTTTGGCGGCGGTATGCACCATGCAAAAAGAGATTATGGGGAAGGTTTTTGTGTGGTCAATGATATTGTGATTGCCCTGCGCAAACTGCAGTCCGAAAATTCAATTCGCACGGCCTGGGTGATCGATCTGGATGCCCACAAAGGGGATGGGACCGCCGTCCTAACCGAAGAAGACAGCTCGATTACCACCCTCAGCATTCATATGGCCAACGGCTGGCCGCTGGATGGTGATGCCTATGATGCTCAAGGCAGATCGAATCCGTCTTTTGTTCCCAGCGACATCGATATCGCCGTGGCGGCCGGCGAAGAACATCAATACCTCGCCAGACTCGAAGACGGGCTTGAAAAACTCAGCAGCATCGGACCGCCGGATCTTGCGCTTGTGTTAGCCGGAGCGGATCCTTATGAAAAAGACGAATTGCCGTCGACCGCTGAGCTAAAACTGTCGCTGCCCCAGATAAAGGAAAGAGATCAGCTGGTCTATCATTTTTTAAAGTCCCAGCACATCCCGCGGGCTTATGTGACTGCAGGCGGTTACGGGGAACACGCCTGGGAGGTGGATTGGCAGTTTCTTCAATGGGCCCTCCCAGACAATTTATAAAAGTGATTTCTAAATCCTCATCTCTTGCTCGATGGCTGCGTTCCAATTCGGTTTAAAATGCTCGAGTACTACCGTGTACACTCCACTTTTAAACCGAATTGCGCCTTGCCCTCAAACAAGAGCTAATAATTTAGAAACCACTTTACACTTCACCTTTTGTCCTTCTTTATACCAATCATTGTGGCCATATCAGTTAGCAATATCTAAAGCTTTTACACCTTTCTTCTTTAAGGATTGTTTTGTGATCTTCGTGCCTTTGTGGTGAATTGTCTTTGTTTCACCTGCAGGTTGGCGAGCATCTGGTCAATATCGGTGGTGGGCAGCTTACAGATAAAATTAGTGCAGACATAAGCGGTGGCGCTGCCATTTTTGGCAACCATAAACTCGGTATACGGTGCCAGGCGAATGATGGCAGCAGCCTTCTTTTTGTCGGCCGGGCGCAGCACGACCACTTTGCCGGGCAAAAACGGCTTGCGCAAGGCCGCCAGCATCGCACGGGTGTCTTTGGCTTCCGGCCGACCGACGATAACGACCTCGAAATTTGGATTCAGCGCGTATTGCAGGGCGACCATCAGTTGGCTATGGCCCGGCGGATATCGATTGACGGTTCCGGCAAATGCGCGGGCGATTTCCTCGGCTTTTTTCAGATAGTCCTGTTTAGCGGTCATATGGCCCAGGCGCAGTAAATTCAAAGTGGCCACTGAATTACCCGAGGGGATAGCCCCGTCATAGATGTCTTTGCTGCGAATCAGCAGCTTCTCGCTATCGTCAGCCGTCATGTAAAAGCCGCCGTCGGTGTCATCCCAAAAATGCGCTATCATTTGATCATTTATGTGGATGGCTTCCTGCAGATAGGTCACCTCAAGAGAGGCTTCATACAGTTCCAGCAAACCCCAGACGGTAAATGCATAATCATTCAGATGGGCCGGCAAACCGGCGTTTCCGTTACGATAGCGTTTTAACAGCCGGCCGTTTTCGGTGCGCAGTTTGCGCAACATAAAGTCGGCAGCCTTGACAGCGGCAGCGGTATAGCGGGGTTCATCAAGCACCTGTCCGGCTCTGGCAAGGGCGGCGATCATCAACCCGTTCCAATCGGTGAGGATTTTATCGTCCTTAAAAGGATGAATCCGATTTTCGCGCACTGTAAAAAGCTGC
Source organism: uncultured Desulfobacterales bacterium (assembly GCA_964545505.1). Lineage (GTDB taxonomy): Bacteria > Desulfobacterota > Desulfobacteria > Desulfobacterales > JAHEIW01 > JAHEIW01. Next base: position 2,343 of record CAZJHF010000368.1, read on the forward strand.
TGGCGGTTTTTTTCCAGCCGCTGACGCAATTGCTTTTCAGGCATGCCCAATTTCCCGGCCAAGCCCGGCAGCGTCTGTTTGAGATGAAGAATATTGCTTCCGTCTTTGTGTGCGGCTTCAGGAGAAGCGAAATTGCCGTCAGCGTCCAGATTGTAGATTTTTTTAAAGGTGGATGTTTCGTCTTTGCCCAGGACTTTTTGAATCTGCGGCACGGTCCATAAATAAAACTTGCCTTCAATGCCTTCGCTGTCAGCGTCTTCGGCACTGTAGAAGCCACCTTCATTGGATGTCAGGTCCCGTAAAATGTAGGCTAAAATTTCTCTGACGGTTTGGGCATAAATTTCTTTGCCGGTGACCTGGTAGGCTTCCGTATAAGCGAAAGTCAGCAGGGCCTGGTCATACAGCATTTTTTCAAAATGCGGCAACAGCCACTGCGCATCTGTTGAATAGCGGTGGAAGCCGAAACCGATATGATCGTAAATCCCGCCAAGTCTCATGTGGGTCAGCGTTTTTTCGACCATTGCCAGGCTCTGGCTGTCTTTTGTATGGTGATATTGGCGCAGTAAAAATGCAAATACATGAGGTGTCGGAAATTTAGGGGCCGGTCCAAACCCGCCATAATCGGCGTCGTAAATTTCGGCGAGGATGCTGCCGGTTTTAGCCAGGATGGCTTTGTCGAGGGCGGCACCAGCGCTGGAACTGCGTCTGGACGCAATCAGATTAGTAATCTGATCGGCGCTTTTTAAAACATTTTGACGGTCATTTTTCCAGATCTCAGCCACTTTCGGCAGCAGTTCCATCAGCCCCGTGTTACCCCAGCGGTTTTCTTTCGGAAAATAGGTGCCCGCAAAAAACGGTTTGCGGTCGGGTGTTAAAAAAACGGTATTGGGCCAGCCCCCCCTGCCGGTCAGCGTCTGGGTGACGGTCATATAGACCTGATCGATATCCGGGCGCTCTTCGCGATCCACCTTGATGGCTACAAAATCCCGGTTTAACAGAGCCGCCACTTCGGGATCTGAAAAGGAT
>CAZJHF010000369.1:0-3341 GCA_964545505.1 uncultured Desulfobacterales bacterium
TCTTTTTAGTTCCAAAACCTGTTATATCTCCAACATATCAAAGGTTTTGAATCATCAAAATTCTTGTGATATTCATTTTATATCACAGGTGTAAAATTCCGCCGCTTTCGTTACTATCCAAAATTGTATATTAGGCATACGCAACCCACACTTTGGCTGAATTGTGGATAACGGCTATTAATCTGCAAAACTCATTTTTTGTGGATTTCTTGTGCCAGTTTTAAAGATTTTCCATCTAAAATACATTTAGTAGATCACGTCTATCTTTCTAACTCCGCTATCCGATCCGCCTGCTGAGCCACCCGAATCATCCACTCGCTGTCTTCTTTGAGGTGGATTTCCGCCAGCTGACTGAATTCTTTTGCCTGGGCGACGGATCCTTTCATGAGCCAAGCCTCCGACAGATAATAGTAATTTTGTCCGTTGGTGGAATTCAGGCTGACGGCCTGCTCCAATACGCGGATCGCCTTGTCCGGCTTGCGGTCCTCCAGAAGGCGCCGGCCCTCGCCGGTCAATTGCAACGCAGCCACCACCCGCGGGTTCTCTTCAACCGCCTCTTCGGATGTCGGGGTTTCTTCGACTTCAGTGGGTTCTCCTTTTAAAATCGGTTTTGGACATGCGGCCAGCAATATTGCCAGTAGGACCAGGCAGCTTATTTGAATGGCTTTAATTGTCATTAATTAGATCCTTTACGCCTTCGATAATCTTCCCGGTGATGCCGCCTTTTTCGTGCAACGGGCAATGCTCGGTTGGTATGCGGTCTGCCAGGAAAAACACTTCATTGGGCTCGGGACAGCCAGTCACGGCCATCCGGCCGGTGACCGAACAAACCAGAATTTTTTTAACGCCTTTGGGCATTATAAAATCGGTTTCAGATCGGTATTGGGGGATGGCAGTCATCAGATCGGCCCAGATCGGCAAAGCGGCTGCCGCACCGGTGGCTGCGATCGGATCCCCATTGTCAAAGCCTACCCAGACCAACGCTAAAATATCCGGCGTGTACCCCACAAACCAGGCATCTTTGAAATCATTGGTGGTTCCGGTTTTGCCCGCAACCGGCCAGGACACACCTCTCCATCTCAACGAGCGGGCGGTGCCTTCATTGACCACACTCTGTAGCATTGCCGTCATGAGGAAGGCCTCGGCCGGGGAAATCAAGCGCTCGATATTTAAATACTTTTGATCAAGGATGTTGTCATGCTCATCCACAACGCCCTTTAAAGACAGTGGAAACGGCTGAACGCCTTCAGCCGCAAATACACAATAGGCCCGGGCCAGTTCAAGGGGGATGACCTCAAAGGCGCCCAGGGCCAGGGATGGATACGGTTTGATCGGTGTTGAAAAATGAAACCGCGCGGCCATATCCACGATGCGGTCAAGGCCGGTTTTCATGGCCAGGTCAACGGTGGCCAGATTATAGGACTTTTTAAGGGCATCTTTCAGACTGACGGTATATTCGGTCACCGGCTCAAAGTTCTGAGGTTCCCACACTTTCCCATTGACCGTATATGATCTGGGGTCATTTGACAGCAGTGAGGTGGGGGTGAATTGATTCAGGCTGCTCAGATAGACAAGGGGCTTGAATGCGCTCCCGGGCTGGCGCTGGGCCTGGGTGATTCGATTAAACTGACTGATACTGTAATTACGGCCCCCCACCAAGGTCAGGATATGCCCGGTTTTAGGCTGCATGACGACAATCGCTCCTTGCATCTTTTGGTCCGGCGCTTCACGTTGCAGGCCCGGGTTTGCGTTTTCCAAACGCTCCAGACCTTTTGCCAGGGCCGTTTCGGCGGCCATTTGAACCTGGGTGTCCAGGGTGGTGTAAATAGAAAGCCCCAGGCTGGAAAGGTCTTCGGGTCGATACAGGGCCCTGAGCTGATCGGTCAGGTAATCGATAAAATAGGGGGCTTTTGTATCGACTACGGTAAATCCGAAAGCGTTGATCGGCTGTTTTAGCCCGACTTGAAGTTCGGCCTCCGAAAGCCAATCCTTACGGTGCATTGATTGCAAAACCACGTCTCTGCGGCTGCGGCAGCGCGCTTTGTCGATGTAGGGTGAATAATGATTGGGCGCTTTGATTAAGCCGGCCATGATGGCCGCCTCGGAAAGCGTCAATTCCTTTACCGGTTTGCCAAAATAGAAATAAGCGGCTTCGCCGATTCCATTGATGGCGACCGAACCTTTTTGTCCCAGATAGATTTCATTTAAATAAATTTCTAATATTTCTTTTTTGTCGTATTTTAGTTCGATGATCACCGCCAGGAGCGCTTCTTTAAGCTTGCGGGTGAGGGTTCTGGTGGGGGTCAGAAAATAGTTCTTGGCAAGCTGCTGAGTTAAAGTCGAGCCGCCCTGACGGATGGCACCGTGGCGCAGGTTGGTAATCAGCGCTCTGAGGATGCCGCGGAAATCGACGCCGTAGTGCTGAAAGAATCGGTGATCCTCAGCAGCCAGCACCGCCAGCACGAGGAGCTCGGGAACCTGTTCGATTGAGATCAAATGCCGGCGTTCGCGCTCCGGACCAAAAAATTGCATGATTTCCTCTGGTTCCAATTCAAGGATCGGAACCGGATCACCATTATCAATTCGGGTCAGCGCTTCGATTCGATCGTCACCGTATATGACCCGGACGGGAAAGCCTCCCCTTGTGCGCCAGGGTGTCTTCAGGTCATTCAGGTAAATGTTTATTTCAGCGGGCGTAATTTGGATTTCGCCTTTTTTAGATGGCGGATGATTTTTGCGGCGGTAGCCTAAGCTAATGAGTTTCTGGGTAAAAATAGATGAGTTGAAGCGTTGTCCCGGATAGAGAAGCATCGTATCCGAATAAACCGTTGAAGGGATGCTCCAGCGCCGGGCTGAGAAGCGTTTTTCAACCTGGTTTGAAAGATGCCATCCGTATGCTGTAAGACCAAAAACGGCCAAGACAAAGACAAGCAGGGCGTATTTTAAAATCTTTTTTAACATATATCCAAATTATAAATTAGTTTCCTTAACTTATAGAACCAATGTAACCCATATAACCAATTAAACAATAGCAAAGCCGAATTGAGCGCAAAGCGCTCAATTCGGCTTTTTCCAGCCATGCAATCCCCAGAACAGTGCCGCCAGGGCCAAAGCGCTGAGGGCTGCCGAAACCAGCGAGGTGACATAAATGCCGCCAGCCACCCAGATAGGGCCACCGATTAAGGCACCCACTACCCGACCGATTCCGGCGGCCGCCAGAGAACTTGCCATCATCGTTGCGCGTGCAGAGGGTAACAATTCCGTGAAAAGCGATAGACCGGTAACCATCATAAACTCAAATGATAAAAAAATCAGAAATAAACCCACCAGCGCCATGCCCA
>CAZJHF010000370.1:0-2888 GCA_964545505.1 uncultured Desulfobacterales bacterium
AAGGTTTGCGCAGGTAAAAAGATTCGGTCATCAGGGTAAAGCCGGCCGTGGCCATCACCGCTTTGCAGGATGCCAGGTCATTGAGAAAACCTGCTTTGCTGAATGCCTTGTACGTCAAATGTCCATCAGCGCCTTCCTTCCCCGCTCCGTAAACAATAAAAGATTCACGCTTAAAAGATTTTAATCTATTAAGAAAAGTTTCAAACCCACTGGTAAGATAAACCAGGATATGTTCGCCGCAAAAAGGCTGAAGCGATAATACTTCTTTGCGCAGAATCGGCGGAAAGAAAAATGTTCGCTCATTTTTGGGCTCACCATGATAAAACGTCGTCACCAGTGAAACATCGGGCCGCGGCACCATGGCCCTGATGATCGTGACCGTCATCCTGCGGTCTGTTTGAAGATGGGCCGGACAAGGATAGGACATATAACGCAGCCGGTGCTGGTTATCGATCGTAATCAGCGGCAGGTCGTAGTGATTGGCGAGGTAAGCGGTCATGGGCTCAAAATCGGTAATGACGCATTCGGGTTGAAACGTTTTAAAAACATCTTTGCGCAGCATCTGAAGTTTTTTATGGCCTTTGGACAAACGCTGCAAATTATCGGTAAACGTTTTAACCCGGGAGACCCGGTTATCGAGGCTGGCAATATGAAGTCCTTCTGTCTCAAACACCTCAAAATCGTCTTTAAGGTTCGCATACCCGCGATCGTAGCTGACCACCACTAGGTCATGGCCCAGATCCTGGAGATGGGTAAGCATCTCCCGGGACCTGGAAGAATGGCCCGAACCCTCCCCGGCTACACCGTAGACGATTTTCGCCAATTTCTACTCCGCAAAATTGTTTGTCAGAATTCACATCAGGACATGGCCGCTTCAATGCATTGCGATAATGAGGCCGACTGTTTTTCGAAAAATTACACAGTTCCAAACGAAGGACTATCTTTTGATTTTAAATTTATTCCCGCTGTGTGTCAAATAACATAAAAGGGTTCTCATCTATTTTCATGCAAAATTCAGGTAGTGAGTAAACTCTGCCAAGTCGGCCGTTCAAGAAATGAGCCGGCAACATTGCTTTCCATTTCTTCAAACATCGCCAATGGAACCGCAAAAGTCATCAGATTGTCTCCAAGCTGTTTTCGAATATAAACCCGCGCGGAAAGATCGGTTAATCCCACAACAGCCCTTGGCCTTTCGGCCTGAGCCTCATGGTATGGATAGATACCGATGGTCTGACATCCGGCGGCATACGGAATAATGACGTTGTGATTGTCCGGCCGATCATAATTGGCCAGCACCACCAGCGCCGAGAGTTGATCGGGATCTGCAAAGAAGACAATGACCCGGGGTGTTTCCTGATCCGGATTAACATCAGCCAGGGGCTTAAAAATTACATATTCAGCCGGTATGTCGGTGATCGGCAGGTTTTCAATAAACTGATGGACCCGCTCCGGTGTCTTGATGTAACGTTCACCGGAAACAAAATTATCGTAAGCCGCTTTTCGCAAAAAGGGTTTTACTTTTTCAGCCGCCTGTTGCCCCTGCTCCCATTGATCATTTCCGGCTGAAAGAAAGTGGCAAAAGCATTCTTTGCCACCGGGGAAATTGACATATTGATCTCCAAAGCCCATGCCGACACCGCCACCAAAGCAACCGAAGGTTTTGCGATCACAGGCAGCGGCCTTGCCCTTGGCAGCACTGGCAGCCAGCCACATGATGCAGCCCCATTTTCCTTCCTGAAACTGCACGACTTCTGATGGTTTTTCATCAGACCAGTTCAATACGACCGGCTGATATTTTAGAGAAATTGCACCCGCTATTTTACTTTCCATGCGAAACCTCCGTTTAAGTTCGCTTTGACCGCTGTAATTGAATGGTGACCAGGTTAATCGGGTCCGGGCATTGCAACTGAATCGTATCCCCGTCCCACCACGGCAGACTGCCGCCGAATTGAAAGGTTTGCAGGCTCGGGAAAATATCATGGTAGAACCAGCCGCATAAACCTGCCGGGTTGTGGCAGCTGATCTCAAAATTTTCGCCCGCATTATGGCCCGCACTGCATTCGCCCTTTACCGCCGAAATGGTGGCTTTGATTTCGTAGCCTAGTTTGGGGTCTAGTGCCATCTTGAATCCTCCTTCCTAACTGGTCTCAGAATCTTCATCTTTTGCCCGATGACTGTGTTGGGATCCGGTTCAAAATGCTCGAGTACTATCGTGTACGCTCCTCTTTTGAACCGAATCCCGCCGTGTCCTCGAACAAAATCTAAAGCTTCTGAAATCAGTTAAATTAAATTATTTGAAAAACGAATATACTACTACTCATCTGCAAACATATAGCTTGTGGATTAAGTTGAAATCATATCATCGATATATTTTGGACCGATCCAGAAGCGGCGGGCGGCGCGTCGGTCAGCCGGCTTGGCATAGTCGATTCCGATGCGGGGTCCTTTTTTTATGAAGCGCTCGGGTATCGACGGCCGATCTTCCACCCACAGTTTTTCTCCGGCCGTAAGATCCCACGAGTTTAACGATTTGTTGACTGCCAGGGCCTGGCACAATTTGGCGGGACCATTCGTGAGATCTTTGCCGATTCTTGCACGGTAGCGCTGCATGTGTTCAATACCGTCAAGCGGTACGATTGCGCGAATGAGAATCGCACAGGGCCACTCTTCTGCCTCGGTGACAATATTCAACATATAATGCATCCCATAAATAAAATACACATAGGCCCTGCCGGCGCGGCCAAACATGACTGCATTGCGCGGCGTTTTGCCCCTGAACGCATGGCTGGCGCTGTCCATTGAACCCAGATAAGCCTCTGTCTCGCAAATCAGGCCGCTTAAAATGTTGCCTCTGTATTTTCGGACCAGCTTTTTGCCCAGTAATGCGC
>CAZJHF010000371.1:0-2852 GCA_964545505.1 uncultured Desulfobacterales bacterium
GTAAATACGATGACGTATTTACTCACTCAGGACTTAGTGCTGAGTAAGCAATTGTGAGTTTCCGGCAAGCATGAGTAGCTTAAAATTTTTTTCCAGTGTCGCCAGCTATTGGATTTTCAGGTATGGTTGAGTCAATCGGTTTCGGGGCTGATGGATTTTTCGTAATTCCAGGGCATCCATTGATCAGGATTGCGGAATATTTCAGCAGAATGTTGCTGGAGTGCTTTGAGATATTCAAATGGATTGACTTTGCAAAGATTACAGGTATGGATCAGGCTCATGAACAGATCGCCGATGTAGGCCCCATGTTCGGTTTTATAAAATAAGGAGTTTTTGCGGTGAAGGATCGCCTTTTTAAGCGCGCGCTCACACAGATTATTGTCCAGCGGAGCCTTTGGCACCCGTAAAAACAATGTGAGTTCTTCCCAGTGGTTGAGCATGTAAGAAATTGCCTGGCCTAAACTGGAGTTAGGTTCCACCTTTTTATCATCAAATTGCTGCCTTAGCCAGTCTTCGAGATCATCCATCAATGGTGCGCTTTTTTCCTGATGATATTGCAGCCGTTGATCCGGTGTCATGTTTTGCTGTTTTGTGACCGCATCATTTATGTATACCTCCTCCAGGGTCTCCAGCACATAAGTGCATTCCTGCGGGAAGTTAGGCTCCACGTCCACAAACCGGCGCCGGGCATGGGCCATGCAATTGGCCAGGATAGTCTTAAAATCTTTGGGCTGGTTGCGCGAAAGGGCATCACACATCTGCACGGGCGGCGGCAACCCAGTAATTCTTTTTTTAAGTATGTCGGCCAGATTTTCACCCGCATGATGACCACCGGTAACAAACACGGCCATCTGCCTGTCATCGACAGTAGACAAAATGCCGGACGTATACATCCCCTTGCGGCCATGGCGCTCTTCGTCGGATTGCTTCATCAGCTCCAAAATCTTCATGACCGTGTCATCATTATAGACTACATCGCCCTGGGCTGCATGGCGTATCAGTTCCGGATAAACCGGGTGTATCTTGTCGGCGACCGATTCGACAATCTCCCACTGGGTTGAGGAGGGCAACGGAACGCCGAGAGTTGCCTGCAGCTGGTCGAGTCGGTTGAACGGCAATCCACTACCATACTTTAAAAGGGCGATCATGGCCCCTGAAGCGGCATCATATTTTTCATCGCCAATATTGTCGGGAGCCGATGCCGTGAAGATCTGTTGACAAAGGTTGCAGCGCAGTTTCTGCAGTTCATATATTTTGGCCGAACACGGCGCATTACCGGTCACCCGCACGATAACACCGGGATCCGACAGTTCGTAAAGTTTTCCTTGGTGGCAGTCCGGACACCGATCTTTGGGCTTCAAGGTCTCATGGGGCACCTTGATCTTTTCAGCACCATGGTAAGCGGCCGCCCCGTTTTTACCATGACCTTTGCGCTTTTTTTTCTTCTTCTTTTTACCGTCGGCTTTGTTTCTTTGCAGCACCTTGGTGGTTTTTTCCGTGCGGTCTCCAAATATCAGCTTGAGCAGCCGTTTGATGGAGGTGTTTTTATGATCCAGTGCCTGGCTCAAAAAACTCAGCGTTTCCGCCATGCCCTTGATGATTTCATAATCACCGTCCTGCAAGGTGCCGGTTTCAACCCGCTTTAAAAGCGCATCCAGCTGCTCAGGGGTCAGATCGATGCGTTTGGGCGTGTTCATCGCCGCCCTCCACATAGATGCCGGCGAAAATCGCTGGTTAATGGATAACCAAAAACAGCCTTGATCGAACGGTTCGGTTTTTTACTTTGTGCATTTTTCCCCCGCCCGGTCGTGTCGCCCAGATAAATCCAGTTGGCCGCTTTATAACAGCTGCCGACAAACCGCTCTTTGTCGACAAAGGTTTCAAGATAATATACCCGGTGGTTGTATACCCGCTGCCAGTCGACGGGAAGCACTTTTGCCATCTGAGCCAGGATATGAGATGCCAGATACGGCACCCGCACCCAGGGCAGTATCAAAAAGCGGGTATTGTAAGCCATCAGATGAATATGTTTGCGGCGGTTTTCTGCCGACCAGCCGATAAAGCGGTCCCGGCAGCCAATGTGCCGCGCGGCCGAAGACCAGCCCAGACAGGCAATCGGCGTTTGGCCCGCAAAAACGATATATTTCAAATGTTCACCCACCGGCTGGCAATAGCCCAGATAGTGATAGGTTTCAATCAGAGAGTTAAATAATTTCTCTAACCGGCTTCTGCGAACCTGCCGCAATTTAAGCGGTCGTATATGCTTTAATCCAGTTGATATGGGGCTTTGATCAACGCCGATTTGTACAGGCTTTTTGCGTTCAACCAGAGGATTTGGTGGGCTACATTTTTTCGCCGGCAGGCTGATATAGCCCGCGCGGTGAAGCTCCAGCATAAATCCCCGGCAGACCATATCGCGCAAGGTGCCATTGGGTTGTACCCAGTTTAAGGCCTGGCAAAGCTTCACCGATAAACCCCGGCGGCTGTCATCAGGGTTGGCAGCAATCAGCTGGCTGATAAACGCCACATCCTCGCTGGTGGCCTGCCGGCCTCTGTACTTGATTGGCAGATCCATGATGCCTAACGTAGCATAGGCATCTGTGGAACGCAAGGCCTATTTATTTATGACACAATTTTTTTCCACACCGGCGCGGCTTGGGCATTTTTCGGATTGCCGTTCCAGATCACAAGCTGCAACTCGTGCACCAAAACACGCATCAGCGGGGATTCACGTTTATCCGGCCACCAGCAAAAGCGCCCCTTGGACAATCGTTTTTGACACAACCAAAAGCCCTGACCATCATAGACCAAAATCTTGATGGCCGTCTTTTTCTTGTTCATGAAGACAAACA
>CAZJHF010000372.1:0-2783 GCA_964545505.1 uncultured Desulfobacterales bacterium
AGTCTCAGACACATCTACCGGGGTTTGAACTTCACGCTGTAAAACCTCGGGTTGTGCTGCAGCTGCCACTTCACGGATTTTTTTCAAACCCTTTCGGTTGCCACCGCTTAACGGATTGTTCAATATACCAATACGTATAGTGCGATTGGATGCCATAGGGTGCAAAGGTGATCCTTGAGATGAATTGTCTTTTAGATCGAGATGGTTCATACGGGTTGTTCGGCGGGTGGTCCGCCTGCTATCCTCCGATATCAAAGTGGCGCTTATCAACCGGCGGGGCTGACAGACGCGAGACGCCATTGCAAAAAATAATTCGCTATTATATACGAGAAATAGTATTTTTTGTAAAGTCGCCCGAAACCCAAGTTGCTGAAACCTTCAATTCAAAATCCAGACCGATGAACTCTAACGAAACCTTTACTTTGGCGCATCTTTCAGATCCTCACCTGGCGGATCCTCGCGGTAGCCGGTTTTCAGATTTTTTAAACAAGCGGTTTTTCGGGTATCTTAATTGGCGTCTGAAACGTAAATCCGAGCATCATAACGAGATCCTTGCCGGAATGATTCAGGATGTCCGAAATTTCAAACCGGATCACATCGCTGTGACCGGGGATCTAACGCATTTGGGCCTGCCGGCCGAGTTTGCAAAGGCACAAAAGTTGCTGGAAGCTCTGGGGCCCGCGTCAAAGGTGACGATTATTCCCGGAAACCACGACGCCTATGTTGACGGTGCCCTGGATTGCCGTCTGGCTGAATGGGTGGATTATATGGTTTCCGATGGAAGAAAAATTTGTGATGGAACCGATAGCGCGGTGAATGCGATATTTCCAAGTTTGCGGGTGCGCGATGGTGTGGCGATCATCGGTGTTTCCACGGCGCAGCCGTGCTCGACCCTTCTGGCGGTCGGATGCATCGGAAATGACCAAATGCAACGCCTTCAGAAAATACTCATCGAGACCGGCCAAAAGGGCCTGTTTCGCATTGTTCTTATTCACCATCCACCCAAAACCGGTGTGGTAAGCTGGCGCAAAAGACTCACCGATGCCGAAACTTTCCAAAAGACGATGCAGGATTGCGGGGCTGAATTGATTTTGCATGGACACTCCCATCATCAATCTCAGACATACCTGGAGACATCCGACGGTCGCATCCCGCTGGTTGGCGTTCCATCGGCTTCAGCTGCCGGTGAGAATTCGAAGCGGGGCGCACGATATCATCTTTATCACTTGTCGCCGAGAGCGGATGGGTGGGAAATACGGGTATGTGTACGGCGTTATGTCAATAAAGTCAAGCGTTTCGATACAGAGGAAGAATACCGTCTGACCGCTTGAAGCATTTGCGCTTGGGGCAGGACCTGATGGTCAAAAATCCTTCTTTTTGGCCAGACGTTGAACGAAATGCCAGTCATCAACGGTATCAACATCTATGGCGGCCAGCGGAAAGGGAAGCAGCACAGCGCGCAAACTTATCTGCATTTTGGTTGAAAGTTTTTCCAAACCATCGTCTAATGAAATTCTGCCCAGTAGATACCGCAAAATCGTCCACCAGCCCAGGATCCGCATCATTCGCAGCGGTTTTTTGCGATCCTGTTCAATCCGGCGCCAGAATTGAGCTGCCCGGTCAGAACCGGGATTCAGAAAACCAAATAAGTTACAGCCGCTATAAGCGCCATCTTTGAATTTTATGGCCGTGCGTCGGGTTTCAGGAAATGCGGCCATAACGCCCTCATATGCTGTCAGGCCAACGGCCACATCACAGGGCAGCCGGCGGGCGTCGTCGCAAAAATAATCGACGATCTGCGGGGTCAACAGCGCATGATCAGCAGTGGTGACCAGCACCGGTTTGCTGTCGGGGAACGTTTGCAATGCGCGATAGGTACTCAAGCTTGGCGTTGAGTGGCTGTCAATCCATTTGACTTCGCCTGCTGCAAGACGGGCTTGAAGCTCGGGCTCCTGCGAGATTAAGGATTGAGAGGGTCCGCATAAAATCAGCGGCCCAACCTGCCGGGCATCCGCTAATGCATCCAAAATCCGATGGACCATCGGCCGTCCGCCGATCGGAGCAAATGACTTACAGGCTACTCCGGCGGCTTCGGCCACCGAATCCTTGCCCGGTCGCTTTCCTGCGAGAATTACCGCGGTGAATGGTGTTGTCGGCCCAGCAGTCATATGTTACCTGAAGATTTTACGAGTGGTGTGCTTTTTTAGATCAGATTTTTGCCATAAATTCGATAGCGCTTGTAAGCGGTGCCCTTAATCCCTTCAATGATATCACGCGTGCCTTTATTATTTTCCAAAATCCAGGACATCTCCACCTCTTTTACCCCGTGTTTGACAGAGGGTGAGTATAAATCCTGGATCATCATGAGCGCCATTGCCGCCCCCATCAGGCTATCATGATATCGCTTTCTAACCCCCATAAAAGGAATGCGCGTTGTTTCAGGAAATTTGACTTTCAAACGCCAGAGCAACTTAAGCCAGCCGCATGGTAACAGTCGGCCGTTTAAATCGCGAATGGCTTCGTTGATATTGGGCACCATCACCATAAATGCCTCAGGCCTGCCGTCGACTTCAGCAATTTTGACCATTTCAAATTTCAACACCAGTTTAAATTCCCTGCCCAGCTGTTTAAACTCCATCGGGGTAAAGGGAATAAACCCCCAGTTTTGCGACCAGGCGTCGTTGAAAATGTCGCCAATGATCTTCATGTCTTCGTCAAAATATGATTTTCGTAAAGAGCGTATCTTCACGCGCTTTTTTGCCCTTTTGGTGACAGCTTGCATC